>JANOHH010000976.1:0-6921 GCA_031406395.1 Verrucomicrobiota bacterium
ATCCGCTTCGGCCTGCTGGCGCAAAGCCATGGCCTGGTCATAGCGCGCCTGCACTTCCCGCGCGTCAATCACGGCGAGGACTTCGCCGGCCTTCACCTGCTGGCCGGGCACCACGAGCATCTCCTCGATCCGGCCGCTGACCTTGGCCTCGATGACGGAGCGCAATTTGGCGCGCACCGTGCCGACCACTTCCTCGGTGGCGACGCGCTTTTTGCTCTCGACCGTTTGGGCGCGAACGGTGGCGGTGGGTAGCGGCGGCGCGGCGGCGCGTTCTGTCTTGTGCCCGCAACCCACGAACGCCAGGGCGTGCAAGAGCACGAGTCCAGCGGCAATTTGAGTGGTTGCCTTCATGATTTTTTGCCTATTGCCGTAGCCGCCGACGTTAGGAGGCGGACTTCACAGTGAGAGTCTTGATTCCGCCTCCTTACGTCGGCGGCTACAACCAGTCACGCCTGCTTGGCCGCGCAACAACTGCCCGCTTTACGGCCAATGCCCGCTTTCTTTAACATGATTTCCAAGGGGCAGAAGTTCGTGAAAGAAGATTGCAGCAGATTGAAGCCGACAAAGGCCGTGAACCAGAGCCAATACGGGCTGTGATAGTGCGCGAGCACGAGGCTCAGGAGGATAAACAGGCCGGCGAAGCGGCGGATGATCATGTGCATTTTCATGGTGCGTTTGCGTTGAGTTGGAGGGGTCAGCGAAAATTGTTGGCGATGATGGCACCGATGACGGCGCCGTAAATGGTACTGATGACAGGATGACTCGTGAGCGGGCACGCGCCGCTGGAGCAGCCCACGAATTTGTAGTAGGCGAAGCCAAGTCCGCCGCCCGCCAAGACTCCGATAATTAGCTTCAGTATCATAGTTGCCTGCCCTCACTGAGCCGTCAGGTCGGAAAAGGTTACAGCGCCGTTGCCCTCTTCCCCCGCCGAAAAATGAAATCCCAATTTCGCCCGGCTGCCGGGCGGGTTCACTTAACCACTGGCAAACCGGCTTTTTCCCAGGCCTTGATTCCGCCGTCGAGATGGTAAATGGATGGCAACTGTAGCTGCTCCAACTTCGGCAGCGCCTGGGTGCTACGGCCGCCCACGGCACAGTGGACCAAGTAGGCCTGATTCGTGTCGAGGCCGGTGATGGCCTTCGCGAAATCGGCCGCGAGAAAATTAATGTTTGTCGCCCCGGCGATATGGCCGGCGGCGAATTCCTTCGGCGTCCGGACGTCGAGCACCACCACCTTCTTGTCGGCAATCAACTTTTTCGCCTCGGTTGGATTGACGTGATGAACGATGTTGGTTTCGTTCGCCCTCGCCAGTGTAATCAGCAGCAGGCACGCGTAGCAGCAACCAACCATACCCGCCAGCGGGCGCGAGGTTGGGCGCGCAAATCCACCACGCAGTGGCTTGAGAGTTTTTACCATGAGTTCATTCATGCACGGTTGCTACTTGGTTCCAACGATTCCAGTCCAGCGATGACGATGACCCGCGCCGCCCGGGCCGCGTGTCCCGCCCCGTCAACACTCGCGCACCACGATCCGCGCGCCCTCGACCGCCACCACTTTGATCGCTGTCCCGCGCTCGATGAGCCCGCCTTCCGTGACCACATCCACGCGTTGGCCGTTGATGGTGGCGGTGCCCGAAGGCCGCAACTGGCTGAGGGCCACGCCGGTGCCGTTCAAGAGTTCCGGTTTGGCCACGCCCAACTCGCCGGTGGCGCTTTGGGAGATAAACTTTTTGGCGAAGCGGCTCTCCGGGAAAAATTTCAGCCAGGCCCAGACGCCAATCGCCAGTCCCACCAGCACGCCGCCCAGAATGGCACTGCCCGTTTGATAGCCATGATCCCGATAACCGAGAATCACCGCAGCCATCAGACACACGAAGCCAATGATGCCGGCGATCATGCCGGGCAACAGGATCTCCAAGTACAGCAGACTCGCGCCAACCAGGAGGAGAGTGATGATAAGGGCCATAGTGCGGTTGAGTCCGGCTTTGTCCGGCGTCAGGGTTCAAAACTTTTCGGTGGCGCAAACACCAGGGAAGTAACGAATGCCCGGCGCACACTCCGCACATCGCGCCAGCGTGACGTGCCCCGGGTGCTCGAACTCCCCGCCCGTTGCCGCGTGTGGGTGACCACTGTGGCCGGATGTCTTCCCTGCTCATTGAGCTGTTCGAAACGCTGCGCGGCTTGCGCATCTTCTCGACTGGCCTCGCGCGCCATCACGCTAACTGTCGCCACCGCCATGGGAGGCCGTAAAACTGGCGCGGCTGGTCTCGCTGGTTGCCGCATCCATTCCGGCGGGAGCGGTTTAATCTCGGTCGCGGTCTGGACCGGGGGCAAATCGCGTCGCGCCGCACGAGGAATCAGCGGCGGGGGTGCGGGCGACTGCGCCGGCGGCTCTTCCCCCATCAGCCGGCGTAAAGTTTCCTCCAGGTTGAATTCACCGGGCGGGGCGCTGGATGCGGGCGGGGGCGACTCGTCCTCAGGTTGATTCCTCGCTTGCTTTTCCTGGCGTCGCTTCGCCAGCCAATTTGCGATCGCGCCGCCAATGACGATCGCCGCGATAACCCATGGGCTATCGAACAAACCGGCGGCGAACAAGGCATTCATCGGCAGAGTGGCCAAGCGTTAAGTTTTCGCGCCGTGCGCGCCGGGCGAAGCGGCATCTGGGCCATCGCTCCCGATGTTCTCGCGCATGGTGGTGTCGGCCTGCATGTTTTTGATGCGGTAGTAATCCATCACCCCGAGATGGCCTTTGTCGAAAGCGCGGGCGATGGCGAGAGGAATTTGCGCCTCGGCTTCGACCACGCGGGCGCGCATCTCAGATACGCGCGCCACCATTTCCTGTTCGGTGGCGACGGCGGCGGCGCGGCGGACTTCCGCCTGCGCTTGCGCGATGAGTTTGTTGGCTTCCGCCTGCTCCGCTTGCAGCTTCGCGCCGACGTTTCCGCCCACATCCACGTCGGCAATATCAATGGACAGGATTTCGAACGCGGTGTTGCTGTCGAGCGCTTTGCCCAGAACCGTCTTGGAAATGCGGTCGGGGTTTTCCAGCACGGCCTTGTAAGTTTCCGATGAGCCAATGGTGGAAACGATGCCCTCGCCCACGCGCGCGATGATGGTTTCCTCCGTCGCGCCGCCGACGAAACGATCCAGATTGGTGCGCACCGTCACGCGGGCTTTGGCCTTGATGACAATGCCGTCCTTGGCCACGGCATCAATCGTGGTCTTGCCTGACGCCGGCGCGGGACAATCAATCACCTTTGGATTGACGGACGTTTTCACCGCTTCGAGCACGGTCTTGCCGGTGCCTTTGGTGGCCAGGTCAATGGCGCACGCGCGGTCAAAAACGAGATTGATCCCGGCCTTCTTGGCCGCGACCAGAGCAAGCACGACCATTTGCACATTGCCGCCGGCCAGGAAATGCGTGGAGAGTTCGTCAATGGTGACGGGCAGTCCCGATTTCACGGCGGTGATGCGACCGTCCACGATCAGGGCGACCGGAATCCCCCGCAGCCGCAGCGCGATCAGCTCCGTGACCGTGACTTTGGCCCCGGAGAACAGCGCGCGGATGTAGATCATCCCGAAGTTGATGATGAGGATGCCGACGACGAGGATCACCAACCCGCCGATGCCGTAAAGCACGAGATCGAGTTTGAAGGGCAGGCCGCCGGATTGAGCCAGAATTATTTTCATAGCTAGATAATGGCATCCCCTCAAAACTTTTAACAAGCATATATGGAACGCCCAACCGAGGCGGGCGTAACCGGGGGAGCGATCTTTTTGTGTTCCCGGTTTCGAGGATTGCTACTGGGAAGGTTTGAAATACGATGCGCGGCAGAACAATGCACTGGACCGCCCCAGCCGAAAATGAAGCCGCCGACGCCGGCACGCCGGGAATCATGCCCCAAGCCTTCCGGGTGCGGCCGGATTGCGTTGCGCTATGACTGCCTCCGAGAAAAAATCTCTCAGCGAGCGTGACATCTGCACCAAGTTCATCATGCCGGCGCTGGTCAAGGCCGGCTGGGACGTGCAAACGCAGATCCGGGAGGAAGTCAATCTGACCAAGGGCCGTGTAATCGTGTCGGGGCGCACCCATCGCCGGGGCGAAGCCAAGCGAGCCGACTTTCTGTTGAACTACAAGCCCAACCTCCCGCTCGCCATCATCGAGGCCAAGGACAACAACCACTCGGTGGGCGACGGGATGCAGCAGGGCCTTGGCTACGCGGACATCCTCAAGGATGTTCCCTTCGTTTTCAGTTCCAACGGCGACGGCTTCCTGTTCCACGATCGCACCGTGAAATCGGGCCCGGTGGAAACGGAACTCACGCTCGATCAATTTCCGTCGCCCGAACAGTTGTGGCAACGCTACTGCGCCAGCCGGGACATTCCCGTCGCCGTCCGATCCGTGGTCACGCAGGATTATTACCCCAGTCCCGACAACAAAGCGCCGCGGTATTACCAGCTCACCGCCATCAACCGGACCATCGAGGCCATCGCCAAGGGGCAGGACCGCATCCTCCTGGTCATGGCCACCGGCACCGGCAAGACTTATGTCGCCTTTCAAATCATCTGGCGGCTCTGGAAAGCCAAGGCCAAGAAGCGCATCCTGTTTCTGGCCGATCGCAACATCCTCGTGGACCAGGCCCGCACCAACGATTTCAAACCCTTCGGCGCGGCGCTGACCAAGATCACCAACCGGCAGGTGGACAAGTCCTACGAGATTTACCTCTCCCTTTATCAGGCGGTGGCGGGCAACGAGGAGGAACAAAACATCTACAAGCAGTTCTCCCCGGATTTCTTCGACTTGATCGTGGTGGATGAATGCCATCGTGGCAGCGCGGCGGAAGATTCCGCTTGGCGCGAAATCCTCCAATACTTTTCCAGCGCCACGCAGATTGGCCTCACGGCCACCCCCAAGGAAACCAAGGAAGTTTCCAACATTGATTACTTTGGCGATCCGCTGTTCACCTATTCGCTGCGCGAAGGCATTGACGATGGTTTCCTGGCGCCGTTCAAGGTCGTGCGCATCGATATTGACCGCGACGTGCTCGGCTGGCGGCCCGACCAGGGCCAGCGCGACAAGCATGGCAATGTCATTGAGGATCGCATCTACAACCAGCGCGACATGGACCGGACGCTCGTGCTGGAAAAGCGCACTCAGCTCGTGGCCCGGAAAATCACCGCGTTCCTCAAGGCCACCGACCGCTTTGCCAAGACCATCGTGTTCTGCGAGGACATTGACCATGCCGAGCGGATGCGCCAGGCGCTCGTGAATGAAAACGCCGATCTGATTGCCCAGGATGCGAAATACGTCATGCGCATCACCGGCGACAGCCCCGAGGGCAAGGCCGAACTCGATAATTTCATCCTGCCGGAAAAGCGTTATCCCGTGCTCGTCACCACGTCCAAGCTGCTGAACACCGGCGTGGACGCACAAACCTGCAAACTCATCGTCATTGACCAGCGCATCGAGTCCATGACCACCTTCAAGCAGATCATCGGGCGCGGCACGCGCATCAACGAGGATTACGGCAAGCTCTGGTTCACCATCATGGATTTCAAGAAGGCGACCGAACTGTTCGCCGACCCGGACTTCGATGGCCCGCCGATCCAGATTTATGAACCCAACCCCGATGACCCCATCGTGCCGCCCGACGACGGGCCAATCATCATTGATCCGCCACCTGAGCCGCCCACTTGCCGCGTCAAATACGTCGTGGGCACGGTTGAAGTAATGGTGCTGCGCGAGCGGGTGCAATACTTCGACAAAGACGGCAAACCCATCACCGAATCGCTGAAAGATTACACGCGCAAAGCTGTGCTCAAGAATTTCGCCTCGCTGGATGCGTTTCTCGACCACTGGGGTCATGCCGATCAAAAGCGCCTGCTCGTTGAAGAATTTGCCGGGCGGGGCATCTTCCTGGAAGCCCTGGCCGATGAAGTGGGGCGCGACTTCGATCCGTTCGATCTGGTCTGCCATGTGGCCTACGATCAACCACCGCTCACGCGCAAAGAACGCGCTGCCAACGTGCGCAAGCGCAACTATTTCACCAAATACGGCGAGCAAGCCCGCGCCGTGCTCGATGCGTTGCTGGACAAATACGCTGAGGAAGGCGTTGAGCCGGTGGAATCCGTGGATGTATTAAAGGTGCAACCGTTCAATCGCCTCGGCACGCCGGTAGAACTGGTAAAGGTCTTTGGCGGGCGCGAGAAATATCTCCAGGCCGTGTGGGAATTGGAAAGGCAACTTTACGCTGCCGCCTGACCATCAACTCTCAACTTTCAACTTTCAACCATGTCGTTAAGCACCACCGTTAAATCCATCCAGGACATCATGCGCAAAGATGTCGGCGTTGATGGCGACGCCCAGCGCATCTCCCAGCTTGGCTGGATGCTGTTCCTGAAAATCTTCGATGATCACGAAAGCGAACTCGAAGTCCTGCGCGACAATTACAAATCCCCGCTGCCCGCGCGCCTGCGCTGGCGCAACTGGGCCGCCGACGCCGAAGGCATCACCGGCGACGAGTTGACCGATTTCGTCAACAACGACCTGTTCCGCAACCTCAAGAACCTCACCGCCACCGCCCCACGGGCCGCCGTGCTCCGGGCCGCCTTTGAGGATGCCTACAACTACATGAAGTCCGGCACGCTCCTCCGGCAGGTCGTCAACAAGATCAACGAAGTCAATTTCAACTCCGCCAGCGACCGCCACCTGTTCGGCGACATCTACGAGCAACTCCTTCGCGACCTGCAAGGCGCGGGCAACGCCGGCGAATACTACACCCCCCGCGCCGTCACCCAGTTCATGGTGGACATGGTCAATCCCCAGCTCGGCGAGCGCATCCTCGATCCCGCCTGCGGCACGGGCGGCTTCCTCACCTGCGCCATCGAACACGTCCGCAAGCAGGGCGTCAAAACCCCTGCC
>JANOHH010000978.1:0-1204 GCA_031406395.1 Verrucomicrobiota bacterium
GAACGAGATTCAAGCTGGGAGTGCCGGCACTAATCGTGTTGATGGTTCCCGTGAGATCGGTCGAGGTCGGCACAACGTACTTGATTCCCTTCGTCACGATGTTCACCGGCGCTCCGTTGTTGTCGAACAGGTCGAGCCGCAGTTGATATTTGCCTGCTTGAGCAGCGGGTGCGTGCGCTGTGGTCGGGAATTTTGCACTCGCAGTATCTTCCACAACATTCGGCAAACTCCACTGTCCGAGCGGCGGCATTCCAGGCGGGATTTCATACGAACCCGAAAAGTTGACCCCGCTCGCGCCGTTGGTCACCACGGCGGCGGGCAGTTGGGCCAGCGGAATCGTGCCCGTTACCGCGCCGGCGGTGATGGCATACGGCGTGGGCGTGATGGCCTGCCGGGGCGCGAGCGTGGTGAACGCGCCGCCGCCGTTCGTCCGCACCGCGATCTCCAGCCAACGGTTGGCACCGGGGAATTGATTGCCAAAATCCAGCGTGACCGTGAACAGGCCGTTGCTCACGCCGGTCGTGGAGTTGGTGAGGGTGCTGCCCACCTGACCCGCGCCACTGACGACGCTGAACAACGAGAATGTAAGGTCGTAGCTGCCGTTGGCTGGAGCCCCGCCGTCATTGAAGCGGCCTTGATACGTGATCTTTGTGCCTTGCGCGGCGGCCGGGTAGAGGCCCGCCAGCAAGACCAGCACGGGGATTGTCAGATGAAGATGAATCAGTTTTTTCATGGTTGTTGCTTTCGGTTGTTGACTGAGTTGGATCAGCTCGACGTTTGCTCGAATGTTCAGGACTTTCCTTCGCACGCACGACTTTCCGAAACCCGGCTGGTCGTTTCAGGACAAACCGCTTTTTGCCTTTTGCTTCTGACCTGCCAGAACTTTGCGCTCGGGAATGGTTTCTCTTTTACGCTTAGACACAAATTTAGTCAACAAGTTTTTTCATGATTCGAGGAAATGCGCCTTATTGGGAGGGATCCTCCCCGGCGGGCGCGGGTTGGGCGTGCCGATGCTTCCAGCCGCGTAGCGGCAAAATTGAATGGGGCCCGTTCCACCGCGTCCCCAATCTCGTTTCTCCCCGGAGCGGAGGGACGACGTGGAAGTCGTCCCTACCCATTCACGGTTTGAACAGCCGATAAAACTTCGTCGGTAACGTCGCAGGGACGTTGATGGGATTAGTCGCGCCGCTCACAGAATTGGTCC
>JANOHH010001025.1:0-1111 GCA_031406395.1 Verrucomicrobiota bacterium
CAGCCCCTTGGGCTGGTCTTTGATTTTGACCGGCTCAAAGGGTTTTTCCTCCTCGACCTTGGCGGGCGTGTTGAGATGCGGCTCGCGGTATTCGCCTTTGCCGTGTTCATGCGTTGCGGCCGGCGCGGGAGCACCCTCGGGCGGCAACCCCGCGGCGACGTTCTCGGCGCGTTCGATCTCGCCTTGATGCCTTTTTTCAAACAGCCGGTCCTGGCCGCCCGCGGTTTCGGCCACCACTTCCGCGCGGGCCTGGGTGGCTTCGCGGTCATTTTTCTGCGGGCCCTGGCCCAGACCGCCACTGGGGCGGAATCGCATGCCGCGCCGACGGCGGCCGGAATTTCTGTCACTCATAATTAATATCCTCTTCGATAGATGTGAACGTTTTGGAGCAAGCCTATCGCGATCAACGAACCAATCACTGAAGACCCGCCGTAAGACAACAGCGGCAGTGGAATGCCCGTCACAGGCATCAATCGGATGTTCATTCCGATGTTGATGAATACGTGGCTGAACAGGAGTGTCACCACCCCCGCCGCCAACACTTTGCCCAGGCGATCGCGTGCCTGGCCGGCGATCCTCAATCCCGTGAAGAGGACCACCGCGTAGAGCGTGAGCACCGTCACGCTTCCGACAAAACCTTTCTCCTCGGCAATGACGGAGAAAATAAAATCCGTGTGTGCCGCACCCGGGGGCAGAAAACCGCCCGCGGTCTGATCGCCTTGGCGCCAACCTTTGCCGGTGAAGCCGCCGGAGCCAACGGAGATCAATGCCTGTTTAGCCTGGTAGGATTTCTCCTGCTGCAAGCGGCGAGCTTCGGCCTTTTGTTTGGGCGTCGCGTTCGGCGGGGCAAAATCCTGACCGAAATAAACGAGCAGGCGTTGCCGTTGATATTCCTCCAACTTGATCTGCCATCGGGGTGGGGCGAACAGCACGTCCACCAATATCAGCGATGCCATCACTCCCACGATGCCAATCAGCCGCAACAGATAGCGCCGGGGTACTCCGGCCACGAGCATCATCGCAAAACCGGAAGGAATGAAGACGAGCGCGGAACCGAGGTCCGGCTCTTTCATGACCAGAACAAAAGGAAGCAACAACATCCCCAAGGCCT
>JANOHH010001028.1:0-5206 GCA_031406395.1 Verrucomicrobiota bacterium
AGCCAGGCAATCGTCCAGCGCGGCGCGGGCGGATCGAATTTCGCCGCGCGTTGTAACGCGGCCACGGCGTCTTCAAGCCGGCCTTCCTTGAAATAAACGCGCGCCAGATTCAACGGGCCGTCGGCGCGCCCCAACTTTTCAACCATCTCAAAGGCCTGTGCGGCTTGAATCAACTCGCCTTTTTCGCTGCCCTTGTCGCCTTCCAGCAGCAGGCCGATGCCGTAGTCGTTCCAGCGTTGCCATTCGGGAATGGTTGAGAGTTGAGAGTTAAGCGTGGAGAGCTGGTTGGACGCCCCGCCGATGCCCGCGATGGGGAACGTGACGGAATCGGACGCAATCAGCGTGATCGGCAGATCGTTCGTCACTTGGAAGGGGGCGCCCTTGGAATAATTTGTGCCCAAAACGTAATTCATGTAGATCGCGTCGAACTTTCGGTAATTGAGCTTCACTTCGATCGTGAGCGGCTCCGCTTGATTCGGCGGCACGGTGAAAACATAATGCGCGACCTGACCGGCGCCGGGTGGAATCTGGTGATTGTAAAGCGGGGTGAAGATATCCTGAGGATTGCGGCGATCGATGCGATTGCCATCCTTGTCGAGCATGTAGACGTTCACGAAGTGCGACCAGGGATCGACTTCGTTGAAAGCCCCGAGGCCGCCGTTGTGGCCGATGGTCCGGCCGCCACTGGTGACTTTGGCCTCCACCCAGACTTCGTTGGAATCCACCGTGCCCTGGGTGAATGGATGGCCCAGCTTCAGCGTTCGCAATACGGCTTCGAGGAGATAGGTCTTTCCAGGTTTGAGGGCGGGAACTTGCGGGCGCACCGGTGCGAGGAGCGGGCTGTCCACGGTGCCGCCTTCCTTCACGCCAAAGATGTCCACGCGCACGGTGTCCTTGAGGAATGCCTGATGCGCTTTGACGATGTCCGGCTGGTTGCGGAGGTGCGCGACGCCCGTATTGGCGGCGGGGAAAAGATGGTTGTGAATGCTGAGGGTTTGGTTGGTCGGATTGAAATACTGTGCGCCGAAATCATCCGAGGCCTGGAGCGGCATGTGACAACCGTTGCAGTTCAGTTGCGCCTTTTCCGGATAATAAAAGCTGCGGGCACTGTGGCCGGAAACCCCACTGAGAAGATACGTATCGTAGTGGTTCTGGCCGCGCAGGAATTCCTTGTACTTGTTCAGTTCGAACGGCAGGCTGACTTTGTGGCAGGTGGAGCAGAACTCCGCGGTTTTGTGCAGGGGCTTGAGAAAGGTCTTCTTGTGAAAGTCCGGCTTGGCCTTGACGAGCTGTTGATTGATGAACTGCAACACCGCATTGGTGCTGTAGGCAAACGGATAATGAATCGGTTCATCAATCGTATAGTCGGCGTTGCCCTTGGTGCTGTTGACGTGGGTGATGGCGTGGCAGGCGGTGCAGGTGATGCCGGCTTTCGCGGTGGGATGGTTTTTGACATCGAAGTTGGGGTCGTCAAACGCGCCGCTGAAGAACGGCACCACATCGTGGCAGCCGGCACACCAGCGCGAAGCCTTCACGTTGCCGTCGCGTTCCAGCGCAACCTTGCGGGTTTCCAGGACGCTGAACAAATAGGGCTGGTTGTTGAAGGAACTGAAATGGTGCGCACTGTGAAACCAGCCTTGATACGCGTCGGCGTGGCATTTCAGGCAATAGTCATCCATCATCAGGGTTTGGGCGGGAATGAAATTGCCGGAGGCGGTGCGCGCCAGAGACGGTTCGAAATATTTCTTGCCCTCGGGCGAACCGGCCTGATTTTTTTGCGGATGTTGGGAATGGAACAACAACGTCACCCCGGTCAGCAGGCCCACCGCCGCGGCCCACCGCAGCCCCGCCTGCCATTGGATGCGCGGCCCCGCCAGCCGGTGCAGGAGATAGAGCCACACCGCCAAGACCGGCGTGATCACGTGTGCCCAGTAGATCGGCGAACGCAGCCGGGGATCCTTGATGACGAAGAAATCGAAGCGCATCAGGGCGATGCCGGTGAACAACAGAATCAGGCTGATCGCAAACAGAAGATACCCAACCCGGACCGCGCGGCGGTTGGGCCGGTCATGGGCGTTCTTGATATGCAGCGCACCGAAAATGACGAACGGCGTTACCAGCAGCAGCCCCAGGACGAGGTGAGCCAGAAACATGAACTGGTAAAAGTAATTCTCGTAGGAAGCTTTCGTCACCCACTGCAAAAACGTGATCCCGGCGAGATAAACCGAGTTGGCGCCCAGCAACGCCACGAGACCAAAAATGAAATAGAGCAGGAGGCGCAGGCGCGGGCCGACCGCGCGCACGTACTTCTTTCGGGGGGCGGTTTCACCGCCCGGAACGTCTTGGCCAGCCATAGCGTAGTAGTTTGGTTGGAAAAATCTGGTCTAAATTATCGACGCCGACAACCAATTCAAATCAAAAGGACTTTTAAGGGGCGAGTTGACTCATTTGAGGGGCGAGTTGACTCAAATTAACTGTTATCTGGACAAGGCGGTGGGCGCGGGGTCTGCCGATAAGTTGATTCCTATTCGTGGTTGCCCAAATCTCGAACATGAGTCCGTCTGCCAAACGCGAGGCTCGGGCCGGCCTCCACGGCTGCCTGCGGGCGCGGTCAGGACGTAGCACGCCGGATTCAGCAGTGGGTTATGTCAATTGTATCACCCGATAGAACGGTTTTTTGATGCTGCTTTCGATGCTGCTGCGTTTCCGCTCGGCGTCGAGTTTGGGCCACCGGCTGTGATGCTTGGTCGCTTCGCCGCGTTGATACGGAATCGCTCGCCTGCGTCCTTTCCAGCACCCAAACAAATGCCCCTGCTTTGTGACCCAATTCATGGGCTCCGCAATGCCTTCCTGAACCTTCCTGGCAAACTCTTCACCGCGCACAAAGCGAAACAACTCCCGCCGCCTCACCAGATGGGGACGGTCGCCACGCAAATTGTGCCGTTCGTCCCTAAGGAAAGGCAATTCGTCCCATTAACCTTCAAAATTCGGCCGGAGAGAGTAGAACTATGAGAAGTATCCCTGATCACATTAACGGATAATCTTATAAAACTATGGATAGCAAATTCACCGAATTAACTCATCGCGTGTCGGGTAAGTGTTGGATGTATCTCGGCACTGCTTGGGTCGCGCTGCTCGTTACTTCCAATAGTGGAGCACAGACCATCAATTGGTACGTGCCCAAAACAAACTATTCCATCGCGCGAAATTGGAACGAGCGCATCCTGGAGGGCATCCGGATGGACACGCCGCATCCTCCGGTCCACGCGAGGAATCTCTTCACCTTCTCGGTTTGCATGTACGACGCATGGGCGGCCTACGATACGAATGCCGTCGGCTTCATTTATCGGGGGAAACACACCGCCGTGGACGTGGCGGCGGCGCGGCGCGAGGCCATCAGCTTCGCCATGTATCGCATGATGCTGGAGCGGCATGCCTACTCGCGGACGGCCACCAACCAGTCGCATGCGAATCCCAATTTCATGGCGGCGTTGGGTTATGACACAAACAATGTTGCACGCGACACGACACCGCCAGGCGTCGGCAACAGCATTTATGACGCTGTCTCGGCGTGGTTCATCAACGATGGTTCAAATCAGACCAACGGCGTGCCATATCCCACTGCCAATCCGCCCGGTCCGGTATATCCGGATTATACCAACGGCCATCCACGCCGGTATGTGTTTTCGAACGTGCAGATGAATCCAGCTTTCCCGGGCACCACGTTTGACGGAACCAACACACTGTTCAATGTCAATATTTGGCAGCGATTGTACGTCACCAATTCCATTGATCAAAACGGCTTTGCCCAGCCCTCACTCCAAGGCTACGCGGGGAATCAATGGCTCTGGGTACGTCCCTTCTCGCTGACGCGAACCGACGAGAATAAACCCTGGATTGATCCCGGTCCGCCTCCGTTCCTGGGCACGGCGACGCATGCGGAATTCCTGTCAAATCTGGTGGCAGTCATTCGCGCCAGCAGCCAGCTGACGACGGAAGACGGTGTGCTGGTTGACATTTCGCCCGCGAGCTTGGGCAACAATACCCTGGGGGCAAACGATGGTGGTGGTTATACCACCAACCCCGTTACCGGCCTGGCCTACGCCTCCAACATCGTTCTGCGCGGAGATTTCACCCGCGCCCTCACAGAATTCTGGGCGGACGGTCCTTCTTCCGAAACGCCACCGGGCCATTGGAATTCCATCGCGAACCATGTTTCCGATGATATGGCCACCAACCTGACTCCCTTCCGAATTGGCGGAACCGGACCCGCGGTTGATCGTCTGGAATGGGACGTCAAACTCTACTTCACTTTGAACTCAGCTTTGCACGACGCTGCTTGCGCGGCCTGGAGCGTAAAGCGTTACTACAATGCCTGGCGGCCGCTTAGCGCGATCCGTCATTGCGGCGGTCTCGGTCAATCCAGCGATCCTGGCTTGCCGTCCTACCACACCAACGGCTTGCCGCTGGTGACAAATTTGATTGAACTCGTCACCCAAGCCACGGTTGATTCCGGCCGACACGCCGGACTCACGCCCGGCAAGATCGCAGTCTTTTCGTGGCCTGGTCAGCCCGAGTTTCCCGACACCGAAACCAGTGGAGTCCGATGGGTTCATGCTGACGCTTGGATGACTTACCAGAAAAAGACCTTCGTGACCCCCGCCTTCCCGGGATACATTTCCGGCCACAGCACTTTCAGTCGTTCCGCCGCCGAAGCCATGACCGCCTTCACCGGCTCCAAGTGGTTTCCGAAGGGTCTCGGGACCTACACGCTCCCCAGTCTAGTGAATGAAGTCGGCCCGACGCAACCCGTCACGCTGCAATGGGCATCCTACTACGATGCTGCCGACCAGGTTGGCCTCTCGCGCATCTGGGGCGGAATTCACCCGCCCGCAGACGATCTCCCTGGACGTCATGTCGGATCGCAGGTTGGAACGAACGTGTGGGCCCTCGCGCAAAGGTTCTTCGACGGGTCCGTCCTCAATTCACCGGTGAATCTCACCCTGCGCAAAGTTGACGGCAACAACTTCGAATTGCGCCATAGTGCGGTGCGTGGGCTCTTTTACCAGATCCATTCAGCGCCGCAGATTAATGGCACCTACACCAACCATGGGGTTGGCCAGATCGCGTATGAGGCCTCGATTGCGACGACGAACACCGTGACCGACCCGCAAAAGTTCTATCGTGTTTCAGGCTCGCTTGCACC
>JANOHH010001052.1:0-6161 GCA_031406395.1 Verrucomicrobiota bacterium
TTCCGCTGGGCTTGGAGTCTGGAGTTTCCACACCGCGCACGGAGTGACGCGCCCTACCGCTCCCGGCCTGGTTGCTCGGCCCGTTTCTTTTCGTGAGGTTCGTGTCTTTCGTGGTTAATCCTGATTCCGGATTGCGGCGACAAATTCATGACAAGCCATGGAAACCGCGTTAGCCTGCCAACTGGGTACGGTGACAAAAGTTTGCGTTATGTTTTTGGTAGGGCGCGTCACTCCGTGCGCGGTGTGGAAACTCCAGACTCCAAGCCCAGCGGAATGTTTCATAGAGAACCACGGATGCACACGGATGCACACCCATTGACCGGCAAGCGAAGGGCAAGTGGTGGGGCGAGCGTCCTCGCAAGCCGAACCGTTCAAGTCACAGAGGCTCGTCGGGAGCCTCGCCCCACCCTCCGTACTACAATGATCAAGGCTCTTGCTGTTCTGACAAGATTGTCAGCGGTAAAGGAACGTATGGAACTCAAGAGGGAAAGTTCTCCTTGTGCCCTTCATGCTGGAAAGCATCCGAATTGTCCAACACCGCGAGCAGGTTGGCCTGAGGCCGGAGCGAAGCGGGAGGAGCTGTCAGGGGAATGGGGGGCAAAGGAATGGGGACAACGCCCGGCTCTAATTCCTCTGACCTTCATTCCCCTGACAATCGGCCATCGCGGCCAGACGGGCTGAATGTGCTTTCCCACAGTGGTTGCGGCATCAGCCGCACCAGGTCCATCCGTGTCCATCCGTGGTTATTACCCCGTTGCTCCGCGCACGCTTAACTTTGCCTTGTGAAAAGGCGACGGACGGCAAATGCTTTCCGTTCCGTGCAGTTGCATTCGATTGATGTGAACGCCACCCGGTTGACCCGCCCCGTCGCGGGGCCCGCGGCTTTGCCGCTGCGGGTCGGCGCGAAATGGCAAACGGCGGAAGCCGCCCCCTGAACGGCATGGAAAAATCATGGACGACCGCCGCCTCAATATTTTAATCAGTGTCGTCACGCGCAACCGCGTGCAACAGCTGGACAAAGCGCTGGCCCTGATCACCCAGCAGACGTTGACGCCGGATCAAGTGTTGGTGGTGGACAATGCTTCCGAAGCCGCGACGGCGGACCTGGTCCGCCGCTGGCAGGCGCGTAATCCGCGCATTGTTTATCGCAACACGGGCTTCAATTCCGGCAGCGCCGGGGGGCAGAAACGCGCCATGGAATATGCCGTCGCCAACGACTTCGATCTCATTTACACGATGGACGACGACTGTGAGCCGCAGGTGGACGCGTTGGCAACGATCGTGCAGACCTGGCGCGAGCTGGCCGAACCGGAACGTTGGGCCTTGAACAGTGTCGTCCGGGACCTGGCCTCGGAGCGAATGAGCTTTGGCCTCTGGGAGGCGGAAGAAAAACTGCCCCGCAAAGCGACCGTGTTTTACCGGACCCTGGAAGAGATTCCGGCCCGCTTGAAGCCGGGCAAGGTCTTCGCCAATTGGGGCTGCTTTTTCAACGGCACGCTGCTGCCGATCAAACTGATTGAACAAATCGGCCTGCCGCGGGAGGAGCTGTTTATCCGCGGCGACGAAGTGGAATATTTTTATCGGATCGCGCGCCGCTTCCGGGTGGGCACGGCCCTGGCGAGCGTGGTGCGGCATCCGCTGGAGGAGGCGGGCAAGGCGGACCTGCCGTTCTGGAAAACGTATTTGCAGACGCGAAATAATACGGTGATCGAGAAGACCTACTTTCCGTCCTACAAGACGCATCCGATTTTTCTTCAGCTCAAAATCCTGAAATACCGCGGTCTCGCCCGCCTCGACCGGGACCATCAAGTCCGGCATGAGGTGACGGCGCTGGCCATTCAGGATGCGCTGCGGGATAAGTTGGATCGTAACGCATTCGAGCTGGGGAAATGAATTCGTTATCCACCAGCCCCAGGTTCTCCGCCTTGCCACGGGCCGGCCGGCCGTGGCGGCGCCGGCCCGGCGCCGCGGGGTGGTGGCGGTGGCGGGCGGCACTGGCCGTGGCCCCGCTTCTGGCCGGGATCGCCGGCGCCGAACCGAATACCTACGCCCCGAAGAACGACTGGAGCCTGCGCTTGGGCCGCCATAATGAATCAGCGCCCGCGCTGGATACGAACGGGAACATTTACGTCACCACGCTGGACGGGGAACTTTATTCCATCCGTCCGGACAGCACCCCCCGCTGGCGTTTCGCGTTCAACTTTGAGACCGTTTCGACCCCGGCCATCGGGGCCGACGGCACGATCTACTTCGGGTGCCGTAACCGGCACTTGTACGCCGTGACCCCGACGGGCCAGTTGCGCTGGCGTTTCAAGACCGGCAATTGGGTGGATGCTTCGCCTGCCCTCGACCTCAACGGCACGATCTATTTCGGGTCCTGGGACAAAAAGTTTTACGCCGTGAATCCGGACGGCACGAAACGATGGGAATTCGCCACGGGCGGCCCGGTGGTTTCGTCCGCCGCGATTGATCGCGCCGGAGTGATTTATTTCGGATCGCACGACGGAAATTTTTACGCGCTGCAACCGGACGGCACCCAGCGGTGGCGGTTCGCCACCGAGGGTGCCATCGTGTCCTCGCCCGCCATCGGGGCCGCGGGGACGTTGTATTTCACCTCCGCCGCCGGATATTTATATGCTCTGAATCCGGAGGGCACGTTGCGCTGGAAGTTGCACACCGGTGGTATCACGGCCGCCTCGCCGGTGCTGGGCCGCGACGAGACGATTTTTCTGGGCATCAATTCCAATCATTGCGCGGTTTCGGCCGCGGGAAAATTGCTTTGGTCGAATCAACTGAGCCCGCAGGGGTATCCGCTGTGGGACTGGATTGTGGCCGCCCCGGTGGCCCTGGCGGATGGGGCCGCGATCACGTCGGGCACGGATGGACAGCTCGCGATTTACGAGGGGCCCGGATGGAGTTGGCATGTTGGCTTGGGCGCCGGGCTCCGGGCGGCGCCCGTCATCACCGCCGGCGGGACGGTCTATTGCGTAACCACCCACACGGGTTTGCAGGCCTGGACGCATTTCCCCGGCCCGGCCCCGTCGTCCTGGCCGATGTTCCGGGCCAATGCGCAACGCACGGGCCGGGTGCATCCGCCGTGAGGTGGGTTTTTCGCAGGCGGTTGGCGGCCGGCCGGCCGCGGTGAGCCGAAGGCGAAAGCATTCCCCCCCGCCCGGAGGCAGGCGAAGCGCAGCTGGAGCCACTGCCCCCGTTGGGAGTTCCGCCTTCAGGCGGTTTGGTCGCCGCTGGGAACCGCTACCGCGTAAACGCGGAACTCCAAACCAACCGCCCGCTTACTGCGGGTCCGCCGAACAAAACATCTGTCGTGCAAAACAGCTTGCCCTGCCGCCGCAAGCTGCATAGTTCTAAGGCGACGGTCAGTTCAGCAGGCTACCAGGAAACATCATGCGCGCGACGGGCAACGGATCAGCAATGGATTGCGTGGTGGGCTCCGGTCCCGCCGGGGTCGCGTGTGCCGCCGCCTTGCTCAAACGGGGACGCCGCGTATTGATGCTCGACGCCGGCCTGCAACTGGAGCCGGACCGGGCCCAGGTGGTGCAACGGCTCGCCCGGCAGACCCCGGCTGAATGGGACCCGGCGGATGTGGCTCGGATCCAAGAAGGCATGGCCCCGAAGGCGGGTGGCATTCCCCAAAAATTGTGCTTCGGATCCGACTATCCGTACCGCGATACGGGACCGGAACTCGGACTCCGTTCCGAGCGCTCCGGACTCCAGGCCTCGTTGGCGCAGGGCGGGCTGAGCTCGGTGTGGGGTTCGGCCATGATGCCCTATGCGGCCAGCGAGCTGCGCGACTGGCCCATTACCCTGGAGCAACTCGCCCCGCACTATCGGGCGGTACTCGAGCTGACCGGAATTTCCGCGGGCCACGATGGCCTGACGGAGCGCTTTCCCCTGTTTACGAAGACGCCGGGCCAACTCGAAATGAGTCAACAGGCGCAAGCCCTCTGGCACCAGTTGAGCCGCCATGCCGCCGCCCTGGAACAACGGGGCGTCTCGTTTGGCCGGGCGCGCGTCGCCATCCAGGCGCGGCAGGCCGGGGGCCGTGAGGGTTGCATTCATTGCGGCTACTGCCTGTACGGTTGTCCCTATGGCTACATTTTTAATTCCGCGAACGTGGTCGCCGCCTGGACCGGAAATCCGGGCTTCACCTATCAACCGGACATCGTGGTGGAGTCGGTGCGGGAACAAGGTGAAACGGTGGTGGTGCAGGGCCATCGCCGGGGGACCCAGGAACCGTTCACGACGGAAGTGGCCCGCGTGTACCTCGCGGCGGGCGTCATTCCCACCACCGGCATCCTCCTGCGCTCGCTGGATCTCCGGGACACCGAGGTGACCCTGAAGGACAGCCAGTACTTTCTGCTCCCCGCCCTGCTCACCCAACGCGTGACGGGGGTGCGGGTGGAAAAACTGCATACCTTGAGTCAGATTTTTGTGGAACTGCTGGACCCGAAGGTCAGTGCCAACACCGTCCACCTGCAACTTTACACCTACAATGATTTGATTGGCCGCACGGTGCAAAACCTGTTTGGGCCGTTGAAAAAGCCGCTGGATTTTCTGGCGCGCGAACTGGAAAACCGGTTGGTGTTGTTCCAGGGGTTCGTCCATTCGGACGATTCCAGCCGGATGGCCATTGCGCTCCGCCGCACAGCCCAGGGCGAGCAACTGGAGCTCACACCCCAGGTCAACCCGCAGGCCCGACGCGTGGTGGGTAAAATTGTCCGCCGGCTGCTGCGCCACTCCCTCCGGCTGGGTGCCGTCCCGCTGCCGCCGATGCTGCAGTTCGCCCAACCGGGCCGGAGTTTTCATGCGGGCGGGAGCTTTCCCATGCAGACCCAGCCGGGCCGCCTCGCCACCGACACGCTGGGCCGGCCCGCGGGCTGGCAGCGCGTTCACGCGGTGGATGCGACGGTGTTTCCCAGCATCGCGGCGACCACCATCACTTTCACCGCCATGGCGAATGCCCACCGCATCGCCACCGAAACTCCAGCCGCGTGAATGTGAACGTCCAAGGCCTGACCTGTGCGGTGACCGGGGCCAACGGCTTCGTGGGCGGCCGGCTGAAGGCGTATCTGCAAAATCAGGGTTGCCGGGTCGTCGAATGGAGCCGGCGCCCCGGCCCGCTGACCGACCACGTTCCTTTTCGCCTCGGCCAGGAGGTGCGGGCGCAGGATTTCGCCGGGAACTCCGCCTTGATCCACTGCGCCTACGATTTCTCGGCGCGCACCGCGGCGGAGATCGCGGCCAGCAACACGCGCGGCTCGGAAAAACTTTTGCGCGCGGCCCACGCGGCGGGGGTGGAGCACATGATCTTCATTTCTTCGCTCAGCGCCTTCGCCGGTTGCCGCTCGCGCTATGGGCGGGCGAAACTGGAAATCGAGGCGATCGCATTGTCCCTCGGCGCCACGGTCATTCGTCCCGGACTGGTTTATGGCGATCAACCCGGCGGAGTTTTTGGCGGCCTGGTAAATCAGGTTCGCCGGTCGCGCCTCATCCCCTTGCTGGGCGGCGGCCACCAACCCCAGTATCTCGTTCACACCGATGATCTCGGCCACCTGATCGGGCGTTGCCTGAGCGGGGAAATCGGGCGCGTGCCCCAACCCATCACGCTGGCGCACGCCGAGGGCTGGCCGATGCGGGAATTGCTGACGAGCATAGGCCACGCGCTGAACCGGCAGGTGCGCTTGGTCCCGGTGCCATGGCGCGTGGCGTGGTTGGGTTTGAAAACGTTGGAAACGCTGCGCCTGCCCGCGCCGTTCCGCAGCGACAGTTTGCTGGGTTATGTCTTTCAGAATCCGAAACCGGATTTTGCATCCGCCCGGTTGCTGAAAGCGGAGTGCCGGCGGTTTGAAATCCGGCCGGCCATGCTCGGGTGAACCACGTCACGCCCGCCGGCGCAGGCGCAGGTGCCAGTGCAGGGCCAAAAGCGGGCGCAGGGGGCGGAGCAGCCATTCCACCGCCAGCAGCGGCCCGGTGAGGCAGTGCGGAATCATGTCGCGCATCGTGACGCCGCCGGAGATGAGATAGGTGAACCACGGGGTAAACGCCAGGTGTTCGATCTGCAACCCGGGAAACTTCGCCTCGAACCGTGCCCGATCCCGCACCAGCACCATCCAGGAGAGGGCCTGGTTCGAGTCCATCAT
>JANOHH010001079.1:0-1107 GCA_031406395.1 Verrucomicrobiota bacterium
CTGGGATCCCGGCGCGTTAAGTTTGACGTTGAGAACCAGGCGGCCCGTAAAGACCTCGCCCAGTTTTGCGTGCGCTTCGGGCGGCCCAAAGAAGAGCATGAACCCGCCGCCACCGGCGCCGAGCAATTTGCCGCCCCACGCCCCCGCCGCGCGGCCCGCGGTGTAAATCTCGTCGATCTCAGGATTGGAAATCCCGACGTCGAGGGTGCGCTTGGCCTCCCAGGCCCGGTGCAGCAATTCCCCAAACTCCCGCAGCGGCCGGCCGTTCACCAGAATATCGTAGCCTTCATATACCATGGCTCGCATTGTCCGCAACGCGGCCCCATTCAGGTCCACCCGCTGCAACTGATGCGCCACCACCTCCGACGCCTTGCGCGTAATGCCCGTAAACACCAGAAACAAGTGCTGCTCGAATTCCGCCAATCGGACGGGCGAGAGCGGCACGCGGTTCACCACAATGTCCTTTTCGGAACGGAACTCAACCAGATTGAACCCGCCAAAGGCCGCGAGCACCTGATCCTGGCAGCCGACATTGTCCTTGAGAATATGTCGCTCGACGTGGATTGCCTTGTAGGCCAGTTCCTGCGGATGGAGAAATTCACCCCGGAACGTGTGCAGCGCGTGCAACAGTGAAACCGTAAACGCGGAAGACGAGCCCAGGCCGGTGAAGGCCGGCAGGTCTGCAAAATTGTGCAACTCGACATCCCGCTCAAAGCCGCAGAGCGTCAGGCATTCGCGGAAGACATTGTGTTCGATGTCCCGTACCGCCCGCACCAGCTCAACCTTGCGATAGGAAATTCGCATGGCGTAGTCAAAGAGATGGCTGAGAAAGGGACTCGCGGTAACGTAGGAAAATTTGTCAATCGCGGTCGCCAACACCGCCCCGCCTTCCCGCAGGAAATACTCCGGGTAATCCGTGCCGCCCCCGAAAAAGCTGATGCGGACCGGCGCGCGGGCAATGATCATAACGGCGCGGGACTGAACCAGACGAGGTTCTGGCGGCGATGGTAGGGTTGTCGCGCTGCGACGACCCTGGCCCGTGCAGGGCCGGAACACTTTTGCGGAGTTGCGAGCTTTTGGTGAAGGCGTTGCGCCGCTCTGCGCGGC
>JANOHH010001094.1:0-2125 GCA_031406395.1 Verrucomicrobiota bacterium
GCCAGCCATTCAAGACGAGAACCAGCGGACGGTCGGAAGGCAGTTCGCCGAAATCCATCGTCACGGAAAACGGCTCCGCCAGTCCCCGCAATTGCGGGTCGCGTAAACGCACCGGCGAAACCATCTGCCGATCCGTCCGCGCCAAGGCTTGGCTGACATCCTGGCCGTCGCTACGGGTCGCCTGCTTCAGCGAGGCCAGCGGGCGCAGGGTCCAGAGTTCGTGCGGCGGGAAGGGTTTTCCTGCGCGTAGTTTGCTCGTGGTTTCCACCAGGGTGCCCGCGGGATGATCCACGACCACCAGCCGGGCAGTGTCGAGGTAGAGCACTTCCCTCAATTCCTCGGTGAGTCTCAGTTCGAACCGGCCATCCTTGGGCGGAAACTGCGATTCGTTTCCGAGCGCCAGATATTCTTCCGGATCGGCTTCGATGTAGCGCGTTTCGGACACCGGCAGACCCAGCGGCGCGGCGCCGAGCATGTCCGTCACGAATTTGAATTGCTGACCGTCCCAGGCAAAAAGATACGGACAGGAGCCGGTCGGCAGCATCAGTTCCACCAGCTCAATGGTCGGGGGCTGGACCGCCACTTCCGTCATCGTCGTCGCGAGGTCAAACCAGCGGACTTTGAGAAGTTCAATCTGCTCATGCTTGCCGACGCCGATTTCAAACGGGAGCTGAGTGACAGTGCGGATGGATCGCCAGTTGCCGGAGACCAACTCCACCCGGACGCCCAGCCCGGAGGCGTTGGAGCGGTTTCCCACCAGGCGCAGTTTCAACTGTCTGTTCGTGTTGCCGCCATCGTTTCTAAGAAATTTCAGGCCGCCTGGCGCGCTCGTTACCATGTCGGTGTCGCCGTCCTGGTCAAAATCAGCCGCCACCATGGACTCCACCGCGCCGAGTTTATCCAGCCCGGTCGCGGAGGTGACCTCCTGGAATCCAAGTTTGCCGGCGTTGCGCCAGAGGCGGATGCCGTTGCCGCAAGCGGCGACATCGAGCCAGCCATCATTGTCATAGTCCAGGAGCAAGATGGTTTTCACTTGGAGTCCCGCCAAAGGAAGATCCAGCCGGTCCGGCATCCCACCAAAAATAATATGGAGTTCCTTGTCGTCGGCCAGCGCCATGTCCAGCCGGAGGTCGTTGTTCAAGTCGCTCAGCGCGATGGCGTTTCCCGCCGGCCAATTCGCGTTCAAGTTGGTTTGCACGAATTGACCGGCGCGCTGTTTGGCGAAAAACAGTGGCGGCTGCGCGGTGCGCGTGACAAACGCGCCGGCCATGTCTTCGTTGTTCCAATCATCAACGGCCACCTGCGCCATCTCCGGCAAGAGCGCGGGTAAACCGGAATTGGTCTTATTCTGGAAGTAAAAATTCCCGAGGTTGCGGAAGACGCTCAGACCTTCGCCCCCGGGAAGCACCACCAGCAAATCGAGTTTGCCGGTAAAATCGAGATCCGCCAGCAAGCCATCGCGGCCGCGGAGATTCTTGAGGCCCGCCGCGGACGTGACTTCGCGAAACTGGCCATTGGTGGCGAAGCGGAAGGCGTGGGACGCCTGTTCGCCCAACACCACGACATCTTCGAAGCGATCGTTGTTCAGGTCCCCGATCAGGCAGCGATGGTAGACTCCGTTGTTGGTTGCGGGATACAACTCGCCCAGTGGCGCGAACCGGCCATTGGTATTGTTCAACAGCCGGAAGCCAGTCCCCTCCATCACGAAGAGGCTGTTACGCCCGTCGTGGTTGTAATCCAACACGCCGAGCGGCCCATGGTAAACCGGGGCCGACGATCCGAACGCGGTGCTCGTCGTATCGGCGAAGCGAACCGGAACCCCGTTGCGTTCCGGTTGCGCCAGGCGAAAAGCGATCCGCGGCTGAGTGTGCACGCTGCGTTCAAAAGTCGCCGGCCCGCTCGCGGCACCTGGATTTTTCGCTTGGATCTCCTGATGACGGGTCAGCGCTTGGGCCGCCTCGGTGGACCGGTTCACCCGTTGATACAGCCGGCTGAGTTGGTAATGCCCGGAAGGATGGTCGGGTTGGAATTGAACCAGCGTTTCGAATTCACGGATGGCGTCCTCCAGGCGACCCAACCGTTCCTGGGCCACGCCCAGTTGGAAATTAAGAGCATCCACGGCGGG
>JANOHH010001096.1:0-13536 GCA_031406395.1 Verrucomicrobiota bacterium
GCCGCGCAGAAACAACGCTTCGCCAGCGGGGACCTCGACGCGAAGCTCGTCGCCGGCGATGGTCCGGGTGATGTGACGGAGCGCGCGGCGTGGACTGCACTGGCGCGTGCCATTCTGAATTTGGACGAGATGATTACGAAAGGCTAAGCCATGGATTCATTGCAACACCACTGCCGGGCGGTCACGCGCCGCCACTTCCTGCGCGACTGCGGCGTTGGCCTGGGAAAGATGGCGCTCGCCGGATTGCTCACCGATGCGCTCGGGGGACGCTTGCTCGGGGCCGGCGACGGGGCGCACAATCCGCTCGCGCCACGTCAGCCGCATTTCCCGGGCAAGGCGAAGCGCGTCATTCACCTCTTCATGGCGGGGGCGCCGAGTCAGCTCGAGCTGTTCGACAACAAGCCCGAACTCGCGAAACTCGAAGGCCGGCCGCTGCCGCCGTCCGTCATCGGCGGACAGCGTTACGCATTCATCCGGCCCGACGCTGCGGTGCTCGGGCCGCGCTTCAAGTTTGCCCAGCACGGCGAGTCCGGCGCCGAGCTGTCGGAGATGTTGCCACACCTCGCAAAAGTGGTGGATGACATTTGCCTCATTCGTTCGGTTCACACCGACCAGTTCAACCACGCGCCGGCGCAGATTTTCTTTAATACCGGCTTCTCCCAGCCTGGCCGGCCGAGCCTTGGTTCCTGGGCGCTTTACGGGTTGGGCGCGGAGACGCAAAACTTGCCCGCGTTCGTGGTGATGAGCACCGGCAGCGGTTTGAGCGGTGGCTCCGCGCTCTGGTCGAGCGGCTTCCTCCCGACACTCTACACCGGGGTACGTTTTCGCAACCAAGGCCCGCCCATCCTGAACGTGAACAGCCCGGCCGGCGTGGACGCCAAGCTCCAGCGCGACACGCTCGATGTCGTCACCGCACTGAACGTGCGTCGTTTCGTGGCGGAGGGGGATCCGGAGATTGCCACCCGCATCGCTGCCTACGAAATGGCTTTTCAACTCCAGACGTCCGCGTCCGAGTTGATGGACTTGAAGAGCGAAAGCAAGGAGACGTTGGAACTTTACGGGTGCGCCCCGGAGAAGCCCTCCTTCGCCCGCGCTTGTCTGCTGGCGCGGCGAATGATTGAGCGCGGCGTGCGCTTCGTGAACATTTACCACGAAGGTTGGGATGCGCATAGCGATGTGGCCGGCAACGTGAAGAGCAATGCCGGCGCGACCGATCAGGCGAGTGCGGCGCTGGTGATGGACCTCAAGCGCCGTGGCTTGCTCGATGACACCTTGGTAGTTTGGGGCGGCGAGTTCGGCCGCACCCCGATGGTAGAGTCCAACCCCGCGCTCGGCCGCAGCCAGGGCCGGGATCATCATCCGCAAGCTTACACGATTTGGCTGGCCGGCGGCGGCATCAAATCAGGCTTCAGTTATGGCGCCACGGACGAGCTCGGTTTTCATGTCGTGGAAAACCCGGTCCACGTTCACGATCTTCAGGCGACCATCCTGCACTGCCTGGGCTTCGACCACGAAAGGCTGACCTTCCACCACGCGGGCCGCGACTTCCGGCTGACGGACGTCCACGGCCAGGTGGTGAAGGCCGTTCTGGCGTGACCAAGAGCCAGCCGATACGAACGAACCGCATGAAAGTTCAGAGCAAAGTTCTCAACGTGATCAGCGTTGTGCAACTGGTGGCCACTGCGGCAGGCGCCGTTGAGTAGAAAACCCATAAGGGCCGGCAAGTGGACGGACCGGCGGATGAAGTTCGACTCCTCGCGCAGTTTCAGATTGTCACCGAGATTTGGAATGGCGTCGTGGCGGTGTCCTACCTCGCAGACCTGCCGGAGAAAGATCGCCGGTTGATGCGCGAGCGTTGCGATTAGCCGTATCAGGCCGAGGTGTTGTTAACGATGATCACGGGGCCGCGTCGACTTCACTGAAAACCGCGATGGTTCATGCTGACGGCGAACCTTTGGCCGGTCTTGCGTGCGGTCTCCCCCAGCGTCTCCAGAAACCAAGTCCGATCCTCTGCCTCCTTGAAAATCTCCTCACGCCATTCCCCGCGATTCAGCAGAGGATAAATTGCGCCGCGATATTCCACTCGTAATTTCCGCGCCATGCCTCGATGGGTGCGCAGCGGACTGGGAGTGCAAGCACCGGCTCCGGTACGGCTAAGGCCAGCCGCACTCCTGGAATTGCGCTTCGTAAATGGCCCCGATGAGACCCAAATCAAGCGCGGCGGGAAAGAAAACTACGGTGGGCTGCGATGGTTGATCAGAACCCGGCAAAGGAATTGCGCGTTGCAATTGCTAAGCCTTTTGGCTTCAATAATCCTCGTGTTCCCGTTAGCGAATAAGCCTTGCCCACCGTGGTTGCGTATCCGGCTGGGTACGATGGCGTTCACACTGATTGAGTTGCTGGTGGTCATCGCCATCATTGCGATCCTGGCCGGGCTGCTCTTGCCGGCCTTGGCCCGGAGCAAAGCCAAAGGCCAGCAAATCAAATGCCTGAGCAACGAGAAGCAAATTGGTTTGGCTTTTGTCATGTTTGCCGATGACAATCAGGACGCGTATCCGGTCACGAGTAGCTGGGATAACTTTGGCGGCACCACCGGACAGTCCGATGCTTATGGCGGGTTTACCACCGAGAGCAACCGACCTTTGAATCGATATACAGGAAATGTCGAAGTCTTCCGCTGCCCCAGCGACAAGGGCGATTCGTTATGGCCGCAATTCAGGACGGCTTGGGAAATGTCTGGAAATAGCTATCGTACGCAGTGGGGAAATAATTCGTTCCGGATCCTGCATGTGACGGGCGATTCCGGTTCCGCCGATGCCCGCACCCGACCGATCACCACCGCTGTGATCAGCCGCCGGCCCGTGAACAAGATTATTCTGGGAGAAAACCCATTCCACGGCAACCGGCTCAGTTCGGACGCCAAAAGCGTCTGGCATAATTTCAAGGGTAAACGCGGCTACAACATGCTCTTCGGCGATGGCCATGCGGAGTTCTACAAGTTCTCAAAGGAAATGGACAACCCGGCGATTGCGGTTTTTACTTATTCCCCTTCAGACTTCTCCTATCCCGACCCAAATTTTACGTGGTGGTAGAACCCCGCGTTCCCGGTTGATCATTTGGGTGCGTTCATCTTGCGGCTTGGAGCTGGCCAGAAAGCGAAAACAAAACCGAGCGAAGACGAAACCAAAAACTTACAAGCTGACGCGCGTTTACGTTGCGGATGGCTCGCAGTGGGTCCGGGGTCAGCAGAGATTCATTTAATTTGAGCAAGGAGGTCTCGAAGTAAAACAGGGGTGCGTAGGAAAGGGGCGTCCTGGTATTTCCGACTCATCATGCCCCATCACGCCAAGGTTAGCCCTGCTCAGGTTTGGCGGGCAGGTAGTGAACTTATTCGGTATCGGGATTGTTGGTTTGGTTTGGCTTCAAAATCTACCCGGGAATGATGACCGAAGGAGCGGCGGTGGAGTCGTTCCCGGCTGTGACGGCCACGCCCGCGACTTGGCAGAGGCCGGCCTTCCCATTATTGTCCGCCCGTGCCGGTCATTCATGAGTGTCAACATCGGGACGAAGCTTCACGACGCTCCGTTCGATTTGGAGTTGCGCAATGTGTTTGATCCGAACCGCAAACGAACTGGATATGAAACGACTGCGCGCCAACCAGCCAACCAACTTGAATAGCCTGTTTCTGGCCGGCCTTCGCCACATTGCCAAAGGAGAAATGTAGTGGAATCCGACTCAAACATTCCGTCCCCCAAAGACCTTCCCGCGGCCGGCCGCGTGCCTCCGCTGATTGGCCCATCATCGGCGGTTGCCGAGTCGGCGCTTCCGCCACCCCCGCAGCCAGCGGACAAGTCCTCTTCCGTTCGTCCGCTGCTCGCCATCTTGTTGAGCTTGGGCCTTGGACTGTTCCTTGCCGACGCCGTCGTATCCTTGATCGATGAATCCTTGATCCGCTTGCTTGATGTTCACCTGCTAATTTGGCTTCGCATGCCGCTGTCCCTTTGCACCATGCTCCTGGCACTGGTTATTTATGGCCTCATGGGACTGACGCCCATGATCCCCAAACGCTTGTTTCTGCCGCTGGCACTTTTCATTCCGGTGGCGACGTTGGTTGCAATTCCCTTCCTGGTCTATTCTTACAGTCGGATTCACCAGGTTGCGTGGGGCATCGCGTTTTGCCAGGTCATCCTCGGCCTGATAATTCTCTACCGCGTTCAAGGCGGTCGCAAGTTCCGGTGGCCGCTGGTGCCCGCGCCCCAGCTTGGAGACCGGCGCTTTAGCTGGCGCAACCTGTCCGTCTTTCTGTTGGTGAACGTGGTGGTGTTGGTGCCCGCGTTAATTGTTTATCTTGGCCTGTGCGCAGTCCTGGCCGTGAATCATTTCAGCGATGGCTTCCTGGCGTTGCGCCCGAGCGGTTTCACGGTGGAGGTAAGAAAGTACATTCGCGCCGACGGCAAGACGATCCAGTTGGTGCCGATGTTGCACATCGGCGAACCCGAATTCTACCAGACGCTCGCGCAATCGTTCCCGACCAACGCGCTCATTCTCATGGAAGGCGTGACGGATAATCGAAATCTGCTGACGAACAAAATCACGTACGAGCGCATGGCGGCCACGCTCGGGGTCGCCGAACAACACGAGGAGTTTAAGCCTCGGGGTGAACTGGTACCCGCAGATGTGGATGTCGCCGAATTCACCCCCAACACGCTGGCCGGCCTCAATTTGGTCATGTTGCTTCATGCCCGGGGTATGAATCCCGAGACGCTGATAAAACTGTTGCAATTCTCGCCGCCGCATTTTGAGGAGCAGCTCTTTGATGATCTTCTGCGCAAACGCAATCGCCACCTCATGGGCGAAATCCAGACCCGGCTGCTGCAATCGGAAAACCTCATCGTGCCCTGGGGCGCGGCCCACATGCCGGAGATTGCTCAGGAAATCCAGAAGGCTGGCTTTCGGGTGGACGAAACCCAGGATTATGTGGCCATCCGATTTCGCGCCACGGGAAATAAGAGTAAGGGCGCCGAGATTGGCGGCCATTCTGAAAAGTTGAAATGACCTGGCGGCCGCCTTCCGTCCTTGCCGGACGGTGGCCTGCGTCCCGCGCGTTCCCGACGCAGCTGGTGCTGACGAGAACACTGAATGCACCCTCGCGCACGCCGGGCAACGGCCGGATTGTCCAACCCGAAGAGCATGAACCACGGTTTCTTTGTGCAGGAGCGGCGCCGCGGCAAAATCCATTCCCCCGACTTCACCGGCAAACGACACGGCGGCACCAGGGTGTTACCCGAAGTTGCGGTAGAAACACGGCCTTCAAAAATGGAAGTGCCGTTGTTGGTGCGTGGACCTTCGGCCGCGGAAACCGACCCCTCGTCGTCCGCGTCAAACCCAGGACCACTGCATTTGACCCCGCTAACCCAAACAAACCGGACGGAGCCAAAGCGGAGTAAGCCAATGATGTTTCTTGCGCTGCGAGATCAGGGAGCGAACCAGGCAAGGGGAGTTCAAACTTGCACCGGCAGGCTTGATTTCTGAACCTCCCACCTATGAAGTTCGCGATCTGCAACGAGATCTATCAAGGCTGGAAATTGGAGGACACACTGGCTCATGCGGCTCGCCTTGGCTACGCGGGTGTGGAAATCGCCCCCTTCACGCTCGCCAATGCCGTCACCGACATCTCCGCCGCCGAACGCCACCGCATTCGCGAACTCGCGGCCCGCAGCAACATCGCCATCGTGGGACTGCACTGGCTGCTCGTGAAGCCGGAAGGGCTTTATCTCAATCACACCGACGATGGCATTCGCTCGCACACGGCGAAGTATTTCGTCGAGCTCGTAAATTGCTGCGCCGACTTCGGAGGCACCATCATGGTCGTCGGCTCCCCCAAGCAGCGCAATGTGCTGCCCGGCGTGACGCATGCCCAAGCGTGGGAGTGGACCGCGATCACTTTCCGCGACGCGGTCAAGCGGGCTGAAGATCGTGGTGTGACCATTTGTTTCGAGCCGCTCGCACCGGCGGAAACGGATTTTATCAACACGGCGGCGGAGGCGATCGAGTTCGTGAAGCCGCTCAATTCGCCCGCGTTCAAAATCATCCTTGATGTGAAGGCGATGTCCGCGGAGGCCAAACCCATTCCGCAAATCATCCGCGCATCCTGGCCGCACTTCGCGCACTTCCATGCGAACGACAAGAATCTGAAAGGCCCCGGCTTCGGTGACGTGGACTTCAAACCCATCGCCGCCGCGCTGCGGGAGGTTGGTTACGACGGCTATGTCTCCGTGGAGGTTTTCAAGTTCGAGGAAGGGCCGGAGATCATTGCGGGCCGGAGTCTCGAGTATTTGCAGGCGAGCTTTGGTTGAAACCGGACGCGCGTTCCCGTCAGATCATTTCGCGCCCGCCTTCGCTTCGTATTTCTTCAACGTCGTATCGAGTTCTTTTTTAATGTCCTCGCCCGCTGCCGCCGCAACGGCTTTTTTCTGCCACGCGACGGCTTCCGCCACTTGGCCGCTGTCGAACAAGGCGCGCGCGTAGGTGTCGAGGATGCCAGCTTCCTTCGCATCGGTCACGTCCACGGCGGATTTGGCCAGTTGAGTCGCGAGCGCAAAATCGCGGGTCTTGATGCGCTCGTCCGTGAGAATTGTCCAGGCCCATTCGTTTAACAGCATGCCGTTTTTGGTTTTCACTTCGCCCAGTTGCTTCGCCAGTTCGGGCATCTTGTCTGCGGGCCCCTGCCCGCCGGCCGCGCGATAGTACGCCGCAAACAGGGTGTTCAGCGTGATGACTTCCTTGAAGTCGGCAAGGCTGAACTCCGGCGGAGCGGATTCCACCAGCAGCTGTTCAATGCGCGCGAGGTTGGTGCCTCCCTGGCCAGACATCGCGGCCATCTGATAATCCCGCAACAAACTTTGGAACTTTACACCCTTCCGAGCTTCGGTGGCGTTAAATTTTCGCCCCGCAGTGAAGCCGCCGATTTCTGCGTCCAAGGCCTCAAGCTCCTGGCCGAGTTTTTCGATCTTCGCCTCGTCCCGACCGTCCCTCGCCGCCGCCGAGAATGCCTCCAATTTCTGGCGCGCGCTGTCGCGCTGCTTCGCCTTGTTCAAATCGAGCTTGCCCGCCAGCACGTCCGCCACCGCCGCGTCCAGCCCGTTCATGGGATGGCCGTGCCACACAATCCGGCCTTCCTTGTCCACGATGAACGCATGCGGAATCCCACCCTCGCCGAACGCCTCCATAAAGCCCGCGCTGGTTTTGCGGTTCGCGTCCACCGCCACGACGTAATCCATCTGATCCCCCATCTTGGTTACGAACTTCCTCACCGTCGCCACTTCCTCGTCGGTGACGCCGATGAAAATGACGTCCTTGAACTTCTTCTGCATCTCGGTCAGGTGCGGGATGCTCGTGCGACAAGGCGGACACCAGGTGGCCCAGAATTCAACGACGACGACCTGCTTGCCTTTGACGGCGGCCAGGTCCACGGGTTTGCCTTTGACCCAATCGGCAATCTTCAGCGGCGGCGCGGGATCGCCGAGTTCAGCGGCAAGCGCTAACGGGCCTACGGCGAGCAGCGCCGCGAAGAGGAGCAACGGTTTGATTTTCATGTGATTCACAGTTGGAGGCTCGATTTGCTGAAAACCGTATCAGCCCGACCCCTAGCGTCAATGTTAAGTGCCGTCGAAGGTTCTCCAAAACTGCTGGCCAGATTTAATCCCAGCCTCAGTCACTGCCGGAGCGAGCCTGGATTCTAATCGCGCTGGTAGTATCCGCTTTTACCGCAGGCGGAAGCCACCCCGGAAAATCACCTCCGCCACGACCACAACGAAAAAGACGGCGCTCACCACGGCGTTCAGGCGGAAAAAGGCGAGGTTGATCCAATTCAGACTGCGCCGGCGAGCAATCCAGTGTTCCAACACCAAGCACGCCACAATGACGACCCAGCCCACGAAATAGACGAAACGAAACCGGCACAGCAAACCGAAGGCGAAGAGCAGGCCGCACATGATGAGGTGCGCCAGAAACGCGGCGGCGAGCGCATTCTTCGGGCCCCAGGCCACGACCAGCGAATGCAGCCCGTGGCGGCGGTCGAACTCGTAATCCTGCAGCGCATAGATGATATCGAAGCCTGCGAGCCACAGCACCACGGCCAACGCCAGCACCACCGGCTGACTCCCAACTCTTGCGACCCCAAGCCACTCCATCAAAGCGTCCGGGGATTCGAACATGCCAGTCGGAGTCGCAAAGCCAAACCCGCCTTTTACCGCCAGCCAAGCGCCAATCGGGGCCAGCGCCAGCGCGATACCGAGGAAGACGTGCGTGTAATCCGTGAAGCGTTTCGTCAGCGAATAGAAACAAATCACTACCAGCGCAACGGGGGAGAGATAGAAACACAACGGGTTGAGAAACCAACTCGCAACCACGAGGCCCGCGCCGGAAAGGGCACAGAGAACGATGGCGCTTGGCAGTCGGATCTGCCCGGCAGGCAAATGCCGGTTCGCCGTGCGTGGATTGAGTGCATCAAACTTGCGGTCCACGATCCGATTGAACGCCATGGCACAAGTGCGGGCGCAGACCATCGCAGCGAGAATCAAGCCGAACGTGCGCCAGCCCGGCCAGCCGCGGTTTTCTCGTGCGGCCACCGCCATCGCGGCGAGCGCGAACGGCAGGGCGAAGAGCGTGTGCGAGAAGCGCACGAAGCCGGCCCACTTTTGAAGGGAGGAAAGCATTGAGCTCTAACGCAAAGGGGCAGAGGCGCAAATGCGCAGGGATCGGATAAAAAGAACTTGGCGGGTTGGCGCTTTGGCGCTTTGGCGTTGCATGCTTATTCTTTCTCCTCGGCCCAACGCTTCACGAGCTGATGCGCCACGCCGAGGTGATCGAGCACGCGGGCGACGACCGTGTCCACCACTTGCTCCACGGTTTGCGGGCGCAGGTAGAAGGAAGGGTTGGCCGGCAGAATGATCGCCCCGGCGAGCAGGAGCAGTTCAAGGTTTTTGACGTGAATCAGGCTCAACGGCGTTTCGCGCGGGACCAGGATCAGCTTCTTCTTTTCCTTGAGTATCACGTCGGCGGCTCGCAGCAAAACATCCGAGCTGTAGCCATGCGCAATGCGACCCAGCGTGCCCATCGTGCAGGGAATCACCACCATCGCGTCCGGCGGGTTCGAGCCGCTGGCAAACGGGGCGTTCATGCTTTTGAGCCCGTGCGGTTTCACCCCCGCGGGCAGGCGCAGGCCGCCCGGCAACTCCTCGGCGATGACCTGTTGCGCGTAATTGCTCAGCACGACGTGGACTTCGTGCGCCTGCGGATCGAGATTGTCGAGCAGCCGCTGGGCGTACAGCGTGCCGCTGGCCCCGGTGATGGCGATGAGGATTTTCACAGCTTGGATTTTTGGCCTGAGTTCAGGTGGAGAAAGGATGGCGATGACCTCGGGCTTAGCAACCCTGTTTTAGCTTTTGCGGGTTCTTGGTTGTGATAGTTTACGGCCATGCACGGTGGAAGGGACAAGAAAGCGCGCCGACTGATTTGTCTCGCACTCGTCGTGACCACCGCCGCCGCTTACTGGCGGGTCGGGCAGTTTGGTTTCTTGAACTTCGATGACCCGGAATACGTTACAGAGAATTATCACGTCCGCGCCGGCCTGACTTGGGAAGGGGCGGTCCACGCCTTCACCAGCTTTCAAGCGGCCAACTGGCATCCGCTTACTTGGCTGTCGCATATGTTGGACTGCCAAATCTTTGGAGTGGCCGCCGGTCCGCACCATATTGTGAATGTGGCGTTCCACATCCTGAACAGTCTGCTGCTTTTCCTACTGCTCAGTGCCCTGACGAACTCGACCTGGCGTAGTGCGACCGCGGCGGCGATGTTCGCACTGCACCCGGCACACGTGGAATCGGTGGCCTGGATTGCGGAACGCAAGGACGTTTTGAGCACCTGGTTTGGGCTGTTAGCGCTGTGGATGTATACGCGGTATGTCGGTCAAACGACTGCCGGAAGCCTGGCGCCTGGTGGTCCGTCCGGCCCCTTGGCCCCAGCTCCTTCGCGGCAAACCTGGTTCGTCCCACGCAACCAGAATTATTGGGTCGCCTTTCTGTGTTTCGTGTTGAGTCTGATGAGCAAGCCGATGTTGGTCACGTTGCCCTGGGTTTTGTTGCTGCTGGACTGGTGGCCATTGCGGAGGTGGACGCGCGAGGAGAGCCAGGAAAACCGGTCGCTTGTGGTGAGCCGCCTGGTACTCGAGAAGTGGCCGTGGTTCGCGCTTTCAGGCATTTCCTGCGCGCTGACGATTGCCGCGCAGAACAGCGGTGGCGCCATCGTTCCGATGGCCGTGCAACCGCTGTCCGCGCGGCTGGCCAACTCGCTGGTTTCATTCGTCCGCTATCTCGGTAAACTGATCTGGCCCACGGATCTGAATGTAATCTATCCGCTCCCCTCGGCATGGCCGGTCAGCAATACAGTCGGAGCGGCGGTGCTATTGCTGGCAGCCACGATCCTATGCCTGCGGTGGGCCCGGCGGCGGGCATACCTGCCCTTGGGTTGGCTTTGGTTTTTGGGTACGCTCGTGCCGGTCATCGGCTTGATGCAAGTCGGGGGTCAGGCGATGGCCGATCGTTACACCTATTTTCCGAGCATCGGCTTTTTCATCCTCTTGGTCTGGTCCGCCGCTGATTTTTTCGAACGCGTTCGCGCGCCCAAACGGTTGATCGGCATACTGACGGCTGGCTGGCTGATCGGATGGGGAGTCAGCACGGCGAGGCAAACCTGTTTTTGGAGCGACAGCGTCACGCTCTTTGAGCGAGCGGTGTCCGTAACGGCGGAAAATGCGCAGGCGCAGAACAATCTTGGCTTCAGTCTGGACGATGCCGGCCGACCCGCGGAGGCTAGATGGCGCTATGCAGCGGCGGTGCGCATTGCACCGGACGATCCGTTGTACCGTAAAAATCTCGGCCTCGCGTTGGCTCGCGACGGAGACACAAACGCCGCGAACGTGCATTTGCAATTTGCCATCCAGCGCTACCTGGAAATGGCTCGTGACCGGCCGGATTCCGCCGAATTATTCAACCACATCGGCATCGCTCTGAGTGCCCTGGGTGAGCGGCGCGAAGCGACAAACTATTACGCGCAGGCCGTCCGGAATGCACCGCTCAATTCAATCTATCGCAACAACCTGGGTGTGGCGCTGGCCCGGCAGGGCAACATGTTTGGCGCCATATCGCAGCACGAAGAAGCAATCCGCCTCCAGCCGGAGTACGCCGAAGCGTGCAATAATCTGGGTGCAGAATTAGTTGCGGTCGGACGCTTCGACGATGCAGTTTTACGGATACAACAGGCCTTGCGGAATAAACCAAACTACGCCGAGGCCTACAACAATCTGGGGGGTGCACTTGCCCGGATGGGTCAGGACGAGGAAGCCGTGCGTAACTACGCCGAAGCTCTGCGTCTTAACCCAAATCTGGCGAATGCGCATTTGAACCTCGGCCTTTCCCTCGTGAAGCTGGGAAATTTGGAGGAAGCGGTCAGGTATTTCACGCTCGCCGCGCGACTTGACAATCATTCCGTTGAAGCGGCCTACAATCTTGGCAAGTGTCGCGTGCTGCTCGGGCAGTTCGCAGAGGCAACTGTAGCCTTGACCGAATTGGTCGACAGATCGCCAACGCATGCCGCCGCCCATTTGTTTCTGGGCAAGGCCTGGATCGGCCTGCGGCGACCGGAGGCGGGCACCAGGCATTTGCGCGAGTCCCTGCGTCTTCGCCCGGAATCCTTGAGTGCTGCCAGTTCCCTAGCGTGGGTGCTGGCGACCGACCCCGATGCTCATTTTCGCAACGGCGAAGAGGCGATACGCCTGACCGAACCGATCGCCGGTCAGGCGGATCGCTTGCAGCCGTCCGTCTTGGACGCCTTGGCCGCTGCATACGCGGAAGTTGGCCGCTTTGACGCTGCGGTCGTTACCGCCCAAAAAGCCGGGGACTGTGCGCGATTTTTTGGCGACACCAACCTGGCCGCCGAGATTACCGCCCGCATCCGGCTGTATCAAGGGCATCAGTCATATCGTTCGGGAAAATCGCCCGAATAGGCCACCCGCCTGAAAACGTTGACTTGAGTCGGCCTCGCCCATTCGCACAATGGTAGCGTGGCAAAACTTACAACCCTGCTGGCTTGTGGCCTGGTCCTGCTGACCGGTTGTAGTACCACGCCCGGACCAACGGGTCAGTCGCTCCCGTCGAATTGGGACGCGGATCTGAGTGCGCCGCGCGAAGGCGAGCCGGCGCCGAGCATCACCTTGCCCGCGCATCTCCCCGTCGCCGAAGCGACGGCGGCAGCCAGCCCTAAAGCAATTCCTGCCGTGGTGCCACCGCCGCCGTCCGATGCAAGTTGGGTTTCGCTGAACGGTTGGGCCACGCAGAACGGTCTGCGCGCGTTGCGCACGATTCCACTCTTACCGCAGGTCGTGTACGCGATCACCACCTTGAACGGGGTCTTCGCCGTGCGGGTCGGCAGCCAGACCGCCTTCTGGGATCAGTTGGATGTCCGGCTGGGCTTCGCGCCGCAACAAATCGGTGATCAGATTTATTTGCACCCGTTGGATGTGAAAAAAACGCTCGAACCGCTGGCCCGGGGCATGACCGTGCCGGCCGCCCCCAGTCGGGTGATTGTGATTGATCCCGGCCACGGCGGCTCGAACCCCGGCACCCGCAGCGTGGTGGAGGCCCGGAACGAAAAGGAATATACGCTCGACTGGGCGAAGCGCCTCGCCCCGTTGCTGGCGCAACAAGGCTGGCAGGTTTTCCTGACCCGGACGAACGATGTCGATGTGTCGCTGCCCGACCGGGCGGCGTTTGCCGATGCCCGGCGCGCCGATCTATTTCTGAGTCTGCATTTCAATGCTTCAGCCAGCGGCAGCGATCCGGCCGGCGTGGAGACCTATTGCCTCACGCCGACCGGCATGGCGTCGACTGTCACGCGCGGTTACAATGACGACGTGCAGCAGGTTTTTCCGAACAACGCTTTCGACGCGGAGAATTTGCAATACGCCGTGCGACTGCAACGTGCACTGCTGGAAGTCAGCGGCACGACCGACCGCGGCGTGCGGCGGGCGCGCTATCCCGCCGTGCTGCGCGGACCGAATCGCCCCGCGGTTTTGATCGAAGGCGGTTATTTGTCCAACCCGCGCGAGGCGCGGAAGATTGCCGACCCGGCGTACCGGCAAAAACTGGCGGAAGCCGTAGCGAGGGCGCTGGAATGAGCGCCGGGGCAAAACACATTCTGGTCACGGGCGGCGCGGGCTTCATTGGTTCGCATCTCGCAGAACGATTATTGGATGATGGAAAATCAGTCGTCGTGGTTGATGATCTCTCCACTGGCAACCGGGAGAATCTGCGCGCGCTGGCAAAGCACCCGCAACTGCGCGTTATTCAATCAAAAATTTCCACCTGCGCGAAACTGCCGGAATTGGTCGCCCAAGCGGAATCAATCTTTCACCTCGCCGCGGCGGTCGGCGTGGAACTGGTCGTCAAGTCGCCGATCCACGTCCTCGAAACCAACCTG
>JANOHH010001110.1:0-1504 GCA_031406395.1 Verrucomicrobiota bacterium
CCATGTCTATGAAGTGAGCGGATGGACCACGGAAACGCTCGATAGCCTCAGGGCGTGCTGATGTTTCTTGGATTCCTTGTCCTTTTTCGCCTGTTCGTAGCGAAACTTGCCGAAGTCCACGACTCGGCACACCGGCGGCACGGCGTTGGGAGCAATCTCGACGAGGTCCACGGCGCTCTGGCGCGCGAGGTTGATTGCGTCGTTGAGCGGCATGACCCCGAGCTGGTTGCCTTCAATGCCGATGACGCGCACTTCGCGGGCGCGAATTTTCCCATTAATCCGAATGAACGAGGCGGGGGAAGGACTGCGTGAAGGGAAAGGGCGACTCAAGGCACCCTCGTCGGTTGTGAAATCATTGTTTCGTTCAGATTCAAACTTGCCGGCATCGCCAGCGGGATTAACGGGGACCAGTTAAGCATCTAGGCGGCTTTGTGCAAGCGAAAACTCACCCGAACCGAGGTCATAAAATTTCGCGATCAAGATTCGAGTTTTACCTGGAAACCTCCACTGCTAACGATCCGCCCCAAATCCCCCTGGAAGAATTGGTTGCGGTAGGCCTCGGTTTCGAGCAAGTGCTGGCGCAGTTCGCCTTGGTCGCGGTGGATGATGAACTTGAGTTCATCCAAATCGCCCGACCAGCGGAAGCCGTTGAAGAATTCCGCACCTGCGAACTGGGTTTTGTAAAGGGCGGGCTCCGAATAACAGGTGCCAAGGTAAAGGTGCTGGCAACCGCGCTCCACAAACAGCGCGGCCGCCGAGGTCATCATGAACATCCCGAGGTTGCGGGCGTAATAATTCAGGTCGTAGAAGGCGTAGTAGTAATAGGCGAGTTGGTTGCCCTCGACGTAAAGCGTGGCCGCGCCGATTTCGCTGCCGGTCTTCGCGTCCGTGAATACGAGCAGATGCGAAATGATGGGTGAGTTGAACAGTGAATCGAGCCGCTCAAACGTCATCGTGTCCTTGCCGAATTTGATGTCCGCGTAGTTTTTGAAAAACTGACGGCGCTCCGGCGTATAGTCGAATTTCGCACGCGGCAACAGTTCCACTTGGATGCCTTCGCCCTTGCGCAGAATGCGGCGGTTCTCGGACGAGGGCTTGAACTTCGCCAGGTTTACGCGCACTTGGCGGCAGAGGTAGAAACGGTCGAGGTTGCGGGATGACGGGAGGAAGCCTGCGTTGAATATGTCCGCCGGGGTTTCGCCCGCCTCCGGCACGGCCCAGATGGCGTAGGGAAACTGGTAGTGGTCGTAGTCGGACTTTTGTTCGGAGAAAAGGAGTTTCACGGATAGCGCACCACGAAAGGGGAAGACATAATCCGAATCAGGCCGCGGTCGTTTCCACGCGGGAGGATTCGGCCCGCAGCGGGGAGTGCTTGGCTGCATCATTCACGTGCTTCCGCCGCAGCCGCAGCCGCCACCCCGTCAGCACGTCGTAGCTCACGGAGTTTTTCAGCTTCGCCAGGTCATGCACGGTGATCTCCTCGTTACCCTGGCCGCCCATGATC
>JANOHH010001142.1:0-1837 GCA_031406395.1 Verrucomicrobiota bacterium
TGGTCGGATGCAGCCAAGTGGCATTCGTAACGCCGAAGAGCGAATTGACGACGGGGCCCGCCAGGGTTGAACTTTGGTGGATCCGTGGCAGGCAGGCGAGTTCGCTGTCTACGGCGGCTTCATTGCGGCGAAACTCCGGGCGCAGGGTCTCTTCGGCGGCTTCGTGAAGGCTTGCGTCGCGGAGAATTTTCAGCGGGACGCCGTAGCACAAGACGATATAGCGAATTTTTGACTCAATAACTTTACGCGTGACCCGGACGGGTCGGCCATTGGTGCCGGGCAGCTCACCGCTGCCAATGCGCCAAAGTTTTTGAGCTTCGAGCCGTTTGGCGAGGGGACGCTCCAGGTCATCGCGAAACTCCGCGCGCGCGATCCCCTCGCTGGTGGTCAGGTTGAATCCAAATACCTGCTCCTTGGGTACCGCGCGCGCGCGGGCGTAATAGTACGCCAGGGCTTTCGATTCCGGCAGGCGCGAGTTGTAAACGACCACGACTTCTTCACCGCCTGCAAACGTCGCAATCGGAGCGCAGGCGGCGAGGGAAACGGTCAGGGCGAAGGTGCACCACAGAATTTTCACATCACTCATCCCCCCCCACCTTCAACCCATCCCAGGCGAACCACACCCCCGGCGGCAACTCGGCCTGGGCGAGGTCGTGATCGTAATCATGCGTCAGGTGGGTGAGGTAAGTCCGTCCCGCTCCGATGCGCCGCGCGGCGGTGAGGGCTTCGTCCAGGCACATGTGCGTCGGATGCGGCGCGTAACGCAGCGCGTCGAGCACCAAAAATTCCACGCCCCGCACCTGTTCGACGACCTCGGTTGGGACTTCCTTGCAATCATTGAGGTAGGCGAGCCGTTTGCTTCCGTTCTGGGCAAACAGATAGCCACTCGTGATGAGCCGGCCATGGGGCAAGGGCAGGGGAGTGACTTCCAAATCTCCGAGCTTAAACGGACCCGTGATGATTCGCGGGTCGGGAATGAAATAACCCTTGGGCCACGGACCGTTATGAAAGGCGTAGCGGAATACGCGGCGCAAGTCCTCCATCGTTTCGGCGTTGGCATAGATCGGGAGCGAAGCGCCCCCGCGCAAGTCGCAAAAGCGCCGGCAGTCATCCAACCCCATGATGTGATCGGCGTGCGAGTGAGTGAAAATTACCGCTTCGCATTTACGAATGTTCTCGCGCAGGCATTGCGTGCGGAGGTCGGGCGGCGTATCCACCAGAAAGCAAGTGTCGCCGGTCGACACATAAATTGAAGTCCGCGTGCGGTGGTTTTTCGGATTGGCCAGAAATTCCGGTGGGTAATCCACGCCAACCAGTGGTACGCCTTGTGATGTACCGCTGCCAAGGAAAGTGAAGGTGAAAGGCATGTTTATGCGATTACCGCAAAATGCCATCCGGTCGGACTGGGGCGAAACGGCGACAGGCTCACCCACGCCGTGGTGCGGGGGCGGGGGGCGCTCAAACTTTTTCTTTTGCCGAATGTTCGTCTCATCGCTCTAATAACACTCGAACATTACCGATGTTGACGACTTTACGCATTAAAAACCTCGCCCTTGTGAGCGACCTCACGCTGGAGCTCGCGCCGGGCTACACCGCCATTACCGGCGAGACCGGCGCCGGAAAGTCGATCGTCATTGGCGCGCTCAGCCTGGTGCTCGGCCAACGTGCCGACCGCGCGCTCATCCGTGCCGGCAGTGATTCCTGTTCCGTTGAAGCCGTATTCGACGTCGCGAAACTCCGGTCGCCCATCAAGATTTTCCTGGCTGAGAACGGTCTCGAACCGTGCGAGGAACATCAACTCGTTCTTAAACGCCTGTTCACCAGTGCGGGCACGAAC
>JANOHH010001173.1:0-5480 GCA_031406395.1 Verrucomicrobiota bacterium
GTTGCACAATTTAACTGGAGAATACTCATGTCTGAAAAAACAATCGAACAACGCGTCAAGGACATCATCGTCGAGCAGCTCGGCGTGAAGCCCGATCAAGTCACCCCGGAAGCCAAATTCATCGAAGACCTGGGCGCCGATTCGCTCGACACCGTCGAGCTGGTCATGGCCCTCGAAGAGGAATTCGGCAACGAAATCCCCGACGAACAGGCGGAAAAGCTCCAGTGTGTCGGCGACGTCATCAAGTTCGTCGAAGACCAGCAGAAATAGAGGTGCCGGACGGCATTTCGGGGCAGTGTCGGCTGGTGGCAGCTTGAGCTGCCCCGCTTGATTTTATGGCGAGCAATTGGCAGGAGCGCAGGGTGGTCGTCACCGGACTGGGTGTGGTCACGCCGTTGGGGAATGATCTCGCCACGTTCTGGCAACGCCTCATCGCCGGCGAATGCGGCATTGACCGCATCACGTCGTTCGACGCCACTGGTTTCGACACGCAGATCGCCGGTGAGGTCAAAGGCCTCGATCTGACTCCCGCCTTTCCGTCCCCCAAGGAAATCCGCCGGACGGATCGCTTCTCGCAATACGGCGTCCATGCCGGGTGGCAGGCGCTTCAGGATACGGGAGCGGACCTCGACAAACTCAACCGGGACGAAATCGGCGTCATCCTCGGCTCCGGGATCGGCGGACTCGAAACCACCACCGCGCAGGTCAAAGTCTTGTTGGAACGCGGGCCGGGGCGGCTTTCGCCGTTCATGATCCCGATGCTCATCGGCAACATGGCGAGCGGCCTGTTCTCGATGTACCACCAATTGCGCGGCCCCAACTTTGCCACCTGTTCGGCCTGCGCCACCGCGAATCATGCCATCGGCGAGGCCTGGCGCACCATCAAGATGGGCGAAGCGGTGATGATGTTTGCCGGCGGTTGCGAAGCCACGATTGTCCCCATCGGGATCGGCGGCTTCTGCGCAATGCGCGCCATGAGCACGCGCAACGATGATCCGAAACGTTCATCGCGGCCGTTCGACAAGCAGCGCGACGGTTTTGTCATGGGCGAAGGTGCGGGCGTGCTGGCTTTGGAAGAACTGGAGCACGCCAAAAAGCGCGGCGCGAAAATTTATTGCGAGATCGTTGGCTACGGCAATACCGCCGACGCGCATCATCTCACCGCCCCCGCCCCGGACGGCGAGGGTGCGGCCCGCTGCATGAAGGTGGCGCTGCGCACCGGCGGGCTGAATCCGACGGACATTTCCTATATCAACGCCCACGGCACCTCCACGCCCCAGGGCGACGCCTGCGAAACCATGGCCATCAAAACCGTGTTCGGCGACTACGCGCGCAAGGTGGCGGTCAGTTCCACCAAGGGCGCGACCGGACACATGCTGGGCGCGGCGGGCGCGGTGGAAATGACCGCTTGCGTCCTCGCCATCAAACACGGCATTGTCCCGCCCACGATCAACTACGAGTATCCCGACCCGGATTGCGACCTCGACTACGTGCCGAACACCGCGCGCGAAATGCCGGTGAATGCCATTGTGAACAACTCCTTCGGCTTTGGGGGCCATAACTCGACCATTACCGCCAAGAAGTTTGTGGGGTAGGAGCTGGGAATTAGTGGTTGGGTTGGCCATTCGGGCGAAGCGGAAGTTGAAAGCCCGCGTATTTCTTTTACTTTGACGAATCAGGTTCGCGCCATCCGCGCGCCTCCTTCGCGCTGCCGGACGGCACCCACCAACGGTAGGATCACATCGCTAGGTCCAAACCGTGTTCGCGATTTCCCGCCGGCGACCCAAGTTCGGGCCACTGATTGCGGAAGTGATCACGGGTAAAAAGGAACCATCGTTAGCACCGCTGAGTTCCCGGTCGCACATGGGACCGGTGCGCCTTACTCTGTCATGGCCGCCCGGCGTCGGACGGCATCCGTTGGGTAAAATACCCGCGGTTGAGCCTGACCCGGCGGCAAAAAATGACAAAAGTGTTGGTCGCCCGGCCCCGGCGGCATAGACTCGTCGCCCATGAACGCGGCGGAAAAGCCATTGCCCATCAGTAATCGCCCTCCAGCTCCGAGGTTCAATGCTTTGGTCGCCGTCTGGATTTTACTATGTGCGTTGTTGAATTGCGCCGGCTGGGGATTGTCCGCCCTGCACGCCCTCAACGCAGCCGGGTATGCCGTGGTCCTGCTCCTGATCGTCGCGGGCGGCTGGATTTGGCGCCGGGAGTTGGGCCTCGGGGACGGCGGTCGGGTGCGGCTGAATCCCCGCAAGTTTCGCCGGCGTTTCCGCCGGCTCTTCCCGGCCTCGTTTCTGGGGTTGGCGGGGCTGGCCATTTTGGGTGGCCTGTTGCACCCGCCGGCCAATTATGACGCGCTCGCCTATCGTATTCCCCGTGTCCTGCACTGGCTTACGGCGGACCAATGGTTTTGGATGCCAACGGACTTCCCCCGGCTAAACACCCGGATCTGCGGCTTTGAATGGGTGTCGGCCCCGCTGATACTTTTTTTCAAGACCGACCGGTTGCTCTTTGTCATCAATGCGATCTCGTTCCTGTTGTTGCCCGGTTTGATTTTCAGTGTGTTGCGCCAATTGGGCGTTCGCGCGGGCGTGGCCTGGCACTGGATGTGGCTTTTTCCCGGCGGGTATGGGTTTCTGCTCCAGGCGGGCAGCGTCTCCAACGACATGTTCGGGGCCGTATTTGCCCTGGCCGCCATTGACTTTGCCTTGCGGGCGCGGCGAACCCAGGAACTTCCGGCGGCGCTGCTTTCGATTTTGAGTGCCGCGCTGTTGACCAGTTCCAAGTCCAGTAATCTGCCGTTGTTGCTGCCGTGGGTCATCGCCCTCGCCCCGTCCGCGCGCCGGTTATGGCGCCAACCGCTGGCGACGGGGGCGGTCATCTTGCTGGCGGTCGGGGCTTCCTTTCTGCCCACGGCGGTGCTGAACCTGAAATACTGTGGCAGCTGGACCGGACTGAACATCGAATCCGCGAACTTTTTGAGCAACCGGCCATTTTTTCACCTGTCGGTGAATTCGGTTCTGCTGACGATTCAGAATCTGGCCCCGCCCGTATTTCCCGTCGCGGCCAAGTGGAATGCGCTGATGGACGCCACCATTCCCACGGAATGGGCGAAGGTTTTGCAAGCGCGCTTTGAGCGCCAAGGCGCCCACCTGGCCCTTGGTGAAATGCAGCGGGAGGAGTCCGCGGGGTTGGGCTGTGGCCTCACTCTCCTGCTGCTGGTTACTGCGGGCTGGCGACTGTTCCACCGGGACAAGGTTTTTGAGCCCGGCCGCCGCGCTTGGGGAATGGCGGCTTTGATTGTCCTCGGCACCTGGATCGCGGCGGTGGTGTTCATGTCCAAGTCGGGCCTGAGTCCCGCCGCGCGGTACTTGCTGCCGTATTACATCATCATGGCTTCGCCGCTCCTGCTGGGGACGGCGGTTGACCGGCTGGTGCGAATGCGTTGGTGGCGCATTACCGCGCTGGTGGGCGTGGCGATGGCGGCGCTGGTGATCGTGGTCACTCCCCCCCGACCGCTCTGGCCGGCGGTGACCCTCCTGCGGGCGGCGGGCGCGGAACATTCCGCCAACCCGCTGGTGCGCCGGGCGTGGACAGTGTATTCCGTTTATGGCGCGCGCGCCGATGCGTTCGCGCCCGCCCGTGCCATCCTGCCGCGGGCGGCCAACCCGCTGGGACTGGTCACTTTCGATGATCCGGAAACCTCGCTGTGGCGTCCGTTCGGCACCCGGCGGATTTTGCATGTGACGAAAACCGACACGGCGGCCAGTCTGGACGCACGGGGGATTCAATATGTTCTGGTAAGTTCCACGGTGCTGGCGGTACAGTATCAAACGACCCTGGCCGACTGGTTGCAACAGGTGGAAGGCGAAGTGGTGCAGACCCTGGCCTTGACCTTGCGCGCGGACAGCGGGCCCAAAGATTGGTATGTCGTGAAAATCCGCCGCGCCCCGAAACGCCAGATGAATTGACCCAGTTCAAACCTACACCGACGCCTTTGAATTATGCCAACGTCCCCTCCTTTGAAACCCCGCATTGCCATCATCATCCCGTGTTATCAGGAAGAACTGACCATCGGCAAGGTCGTGCGGGATTTTCGCAAGGAATTGCCCGAAGCGGAAATCTATGTCTATGACAACAACTGCACCGACCGCACGGCGGCCGAGGCGCAGCAAGCGGGCGCCATTGTCCGGCGCGAAAAACGCCAGGGCAAAGGCTATGTGGTGGCCAGCATGTTTGAGCAGGTGGATGCCGATCTCCTCGTGATGGTGGATGGGGACGATACCTATGAGGCCGGCAAGGTGCATGAGCTGCTCGCGCCGATTCTCCAGGGGGATGCGGACACGACCTCGGCCACCCGCCTGCATACCTACACGGAGAAATCGTTCCGACCGTTCCATCTGGTGGGCAACCGGATGGTGTGTGCCGCGATCAACTGGATGTTCCAGACCCGGATCAAGGACGTGTTTTCCGGGTATCGCGCTTTCACGCGTGAGGCCGCCGCCGCGATTCCGATCACCTCCCGCGGCTTCGATGTCGAGACGGAACTGACCTTGCAGGCCCTTTATCGCGGGCTGGTGCTCGTCGAAATCGTCTCCCCCTACCGCGAGCGCCCCGCCGGCAGCTTCTCCAAGCTGAGCACCTTTTCCGATGGCTTCGCGGTGCTGCTTAAACTGTTTTTGATTCTCAAGTCCTACAAGCCGCTCACCTTCTTTGGGCTTTGCAGCGGAGCGCTGTTTTTGCTGGGCGGCGCGGCGGGCGCGCGCCCGGTTTACGAATATCTTACCGAACGCTATGTGCACGCCGTGCCGAGCGCGATTCTTGCCGCCGCCCTCGTCCTGCTGGCATTTTTCACGCTGGGGCTGGGACTGATTCTCAACAGCACCAATCTCCGGCTGTTGGAACTGGAAAAACTGATCACGAAACGGTTCAACCAACAGGATCGTTGATCCGCGGCGCCCATGCTTGCCTGGCTCAAAGAACCGTCGTTAAAGGGACTGCCGGTCGGCACGCCGGAATTTTTCGCCCAACAAAAGGCGTTGATCCTGCAGCGGCCGCTCTTGAAACATTGTTACGATGATTGGTATGCCCGACTGTTGGCGGACATTCGTTCCGTGCCAAACCCGGGCGCGCGCGTCGAACTGGGCAGCGGCGGCAGCTGTTTGCAGGAACTGGATCCGTCCGTCATTACTTCCGATGTGATCGCGGGCGTGGCCGACCGCGTGATTGACGCCCGCCAGTTGCCGTTTGCCGACCGCTCCCTGCAAGCCCTGGTGTTGACCCATGTCTTTCATCACATCCCGGACGTCGAGCAGTTTTTCCGCGAAGCGCAACGCACCCTGGTGCCGGGCGGGGTCATCACCATGATTGAAGTGGCGCATACGCCCTTTGCGCGTTTCTTCTTCAAGAATTTTCACCATGAACCCTACCGGGACGATCAGAAAGATTGGGCGTTTGGCCAGTCGGATTCCATGATG
>JANOHH010001180.1:0-1360 GCA_031406395.1 Verrucomicrobiota bacterium
CCAGAAGTGGCTCGACAAGCATCACGTCCTACTCGAAAACCTCCCCGAGCCGCCGCAGGGCACGGAGCCGGAGCATCGCAAGATTTTGCAACGGCAACAGTGCTTCGGCTACACGTTCGAGGACCTGCGCTTCATTGTCGGCCCGATGGCGAACGACGGGGTGCAACCGCTCGGCTCCATGGGCACGGACACGCCATTGGCGGTGCTCTCGAACCAGCCCCAACTGCTTTACAATTACTTCAAGCAACTCTTTGCGCAGGTCACGAACCCGCCGATTGATCCCATTCGCGAGGAGATCGTAACCTCGACGGAAACGATGGTCGGCGCCCGCGGCGGCTTGTTAAACCCCACGCCCCAAAGCTGCGCTCTCATCAAGCTGGAGCATCCGCTGCTCACCAACGAGCAACTGGAAAAGCTGCGGCACGTCGGCCAACTCAACCGCAAAGGTTTCAAGGCGGCGACCCTTCCGATTCTTTTCCCGGCGGCGGACAAGGCCCCCGGGCTCGAAGCGGCGCTCGCCAAAGTTTTTTCCGAAGCGGATCAAGCCATCAAGGACGGCGCCACAGTCTTGATTCTTTCAGATCGCGGCATTTCGGAAACCCTCGCGCCGATTCCCGCTTTGCTGGCCGTGGCGGGGTTGCATCATCATTTGATCCGCACTGGCAAACGTTCCCGCGTGGGTCTGGTGCTGGAGTCCGGCGAGCCGCGGGAGGTGCATCATTTCGCGTTGCTCATCAGTTACGGCTGCAGCGCCATCAATCCGTATCTCGCCTATGCCACGATTGACGATCTCATCGCCCAAGGGATGCTCGTCAACACCGACCATAAAACCGCGGTTAAGAATTTTATCAAGGCCGCGGTCAAAGGCGTGGTGAAAACCATGGCTAAAATGGGTATCTCCACCGTTCAAAGTTATCGCGGCGCGCAGGTCTTCGAAGCCATCGGCATCAACAGCGAAGTCGTGGACAAGTATTTCACCTGGACGCCGTCGCGCATTCAAGGCGTCGGCCTGGACGTGATTGCGGAGGAAGTTCTCAAGCGCCACCGGCATGCCTTCCCCGACCGGCAGGTGAACGGCGAACTGGACGCGGGCGGCCAGTATCAATGGCGCGACAGCGGCGAGTATCACCTGTTCAATCCGCAGACAATCCACAAATTGCAGAACGCCTGCCGCACCGGCAGTTTCAAGATTTTCTCGGAATACTCGGAATTGGTGAACAACCAGGCCAAGCATCTATGCACCCTCCGGGGTTTGCTTGATTTCAAGTTTTCGGAAAAACCTTTGCCGATAGAGGAAGTCGAATCCGTCGAAAGCATCGTCAAGCGGTTCAAAACCGGCGCGATGAGCTACGGCTCCATC
>JANOHH010001183.1:0-5206 GCA_031406395.1 Verrucomicrobiota bacterium
GCACAACTTTCTTAATCAACAAAGACGGAAAAATTTTAAAGATCTACGAAAACGTAAAAGTAAAAGACCATGTAGCTGAAATTATAAAAGATATAAAGGAACTAAAAGCATGAAAATCCCTCAGTCTCAATTAAAACTCTATGTAGGAAAAAACAAATCTAAGAAAGTCTATGAAGTGCATCATTTTTTCAAAGACAAAATAGATCAGCAGCGAACCCAAGCTAACCAGGACAAATCGGTGGAGAATGGACCCCCACCTTTTTCGCAATCGTAGTTCAGTTTTCATGATACGCACTGGTAAGAGGTCGGAGCCCGGGGTTTATTCCTTACATAAAAAGAATTTTTCCGCGCCCGATCCTACAAGATCTTCCGCAGCAGAGCCTCGTCGGCCTGCGTGACGACGAGATAAAGATTGTCGTCGCTCGCCCAACTGGCGGTGTTTTGCGGACCGACTTTGGCGAAGGTCGGCGCGGAGGAAAGCAGCGCGTTCGGGAAAGCGGTGCTCGGCATCACGAATACATGCACGACCTGACCTTCCGCCATGAAACACAAGAGAGCGAGCCGCTGGCCCTGCCATTCCACGGTGCGACAGCCGATGCTGGGAAATCGTTCCATTCCCTTCGGTAGCTTGCCTTGCACGAGCGGATGCTGCTGGGACAACCACGCGCGCACCTCCGGCAGGCGGTCGGTCGCAATGTCGAGCTTGGGAAACTCGCGAAGAAATTGGGTCATGTCCGCCCGATACGCGGCGAACGTTCCCGGCGGCGTAGAGGGCGTGCGGTTGAACCACAGCGCCGCAATCACTCCCAGCAACGCAAGGCTTGCGGCCATCGCGAGAGTGAGTGAGGGGCGGCGGGATCGAACCGCGAGGCGGGCTTGGGTGCCGGCGCGAACGCGCGCCAATAAATCTTCCGGCAAGGGCGCTGCCTTAAGTTTGACCGCGATGGCTTTGTCCGCCGCCTGTTCGGCCGCGAACCAGGCGCGCAATTCCGCGTCGCGCTGCACGAACGCCAGCGCCTCCGCCACCAGCGGATCGTTCGCATCTGCGCCGTTGGGACGGCAGGCGGCCAGGACTATTTTGGCGGCTTCACGGTTCACGTTTCGTTGGTCGCTTTCTCGGAGATGATACGCCGGAGTTGTTGTTTGCCGCGCGCGAGGCGCGACATCACGGTGCCGATCGGCACGCCAAGGATGCCGGCAATTTCCAGATACGAGCGGTCTTCGATATAAAATAACGTGAGCGGCGCGCGCTGGATTTCGTCCACCTCCAACAGCGCTGCCATGACCAGCGCGGCATCCATCTGGGCGACGACTTCCGATTCCACCGCCGGCAACTCATCCTCCACCAGGCTGATGTCCACCTGCGGAAAACGCTGCGCGTGGCGGCGGTCACCCAGAAATTCCCGGTACAGCGTGGTGCAGAGCCAGGACTTGAGTTTCGCGGTATCGCGCAGTTGTCCGCCCTTCGTAGCCCAGAGATAGAAGGTCTGCTGCGTCAGGTCCAGCGATTCAGCTTCGTGGCGCGTCAAGCTCAAGGCAAAGCGGTACAACATGGCATAATGCTCCGTCACCACCTGGTCGAATTGCAAATCCACCATCGTTGTAAGAGTCGGCCCCACGGATTTTATTCCACCGGAATCATAAAAATGTTTTTGCGGCGTTTTGTTTTGTTCCGAGGGAATAAGTCCGCCCCTCACGCCTCCCACCCACGAACCGGGAAATATCGGCGTCTCATCTGTGCGGCGTTGACCACCCGGAAATTACATAACCAAAAACTGAAAGCGAGTACTACCATGTTGATCCTCGAAAAAATCCTTAAACCCACCACGATTGCCGTGAGCGTTCTAACCATGCTGGCCTTTGACGTGTCAGTCCAAGCGCAAGGTTACGAAACCCGCGTCATTGTCCGCGGCTTGAATCGGCCCACCGGAATTGCCGTGCAGGGCAGCTCAACCTTGTTCATCACGCAACTGCCCACGCCCCGCGTTAACGGCATGAACGGCGGGAGCAACACCGTGGACATGATCAAACTCGATGAAGGGGTCATCAAGAACTTGACCACCGGCGAACCCGAGCCGACCAACCTGACGCTCGATAAACACGGCACGCTGTATTGGACCTGCAAATCCGCCGGCGTGATCCTCGAACGCTCCAAGAAAGGTGAAGTGAGCTTGTTCCTCGGCGGACTGACCAAGCCCTCGGGCATCGGCGCGGACCAGTGGGACAACATTTTTTTCACGCAACTGCCCACCCCCGGCGTTAACGGCATGAACGGCGGTTCCAACACCGTCAACGTCAGCGATGGCGAAGGGATCCACACCCTCACGCTCGGCGAACCCGAGCCGACGGACATCGTGGTGTCCAAGGATGGCGACGCTTATTGGACTTGTAAGAGCGCGGGCGTGATTCTGGAGCGCAGTTCGGATGGCGTCGTGAGCCTTCTCTTGCGGGACTTGGAAAAGCCCACCGGCATCGCGCTCGACAACTCGGGCCGCAACCTCTACTTCACGCAAGTCCCCACCCCCGGCGTGTCGGGCATGATGGACGGCCTGAATCGCGTGTCCCGGCTGAACCTCGAAACGGGCGGACTGAGCACCGTGGATTTCGGTGATCCCGAGCCAACCGACATTGCCGTGGGCGCCAACGGCAATCTCTACTGGACCTGCACCAGCGCCGGGGTGATCGTCGAGGCGACGCCGATCGAAGAGTAAGCCGCGCCGGGTTTTCGTGAACATCGTTGGATGTCGCCGCCCCTCCCGGCGCGTCCAACGACGCACCGTTTTTTCGCGCGGGAAGCCTTCGCGCAGTTCAACGCCTCGGATCGTAACGCTCGGGATGTTTCATGTCGGCGAAGTCGAACGGCACAGTTTCCACATGCCCGTCGGCCATTGTTACATTGGCGCGTTTTGAGTGGCGGCTGGTCAGCGGGTAACCCGGCGGTAACCAGCGTCCGTCGTCAATCACCGCCGCGCCGGGGCCGTCATTGGCCGCGCCCTTTTCCTCGGCCAGCATGATCTTGCCCGCTGGATTGCGGATCGCGGTCTGCCTGTTCAGGATGATCAATGCGCGGTCCCGGGCGATGAAGCTCGCCATGCCTGCGTCACTGTGCGCATTGAGCGAGTAACTGTAAAAATACTGCTCCACGCCCGGATTGCTTTTCCATAATCCTTCCCGCGCGTCCGCATCACGGTCAGCGGGACACCGCAGGAGGCGCGGTTGGTACTGGCCGAGTTGTTGAATCACACTGCCGCGCTGCGGATCCCGCATCGTGAAGTTGCCCGACGGATCAGCCGCCACCTGCCACCACACCCAGTCTTCGGGTTGGGCGCCTATTCCGCTGTGCGGGGAACTCGTCGGAAACGTGTCGGCGTTGTCGTGCAGGTAAAGCTGAAACGCCAGACCCACCTGCCGCAGATTATTCGCGCACGCGGCCGCCTGGGCCCGCGCCCGGCCTCGCCCCAGCGCCGGCAAAAGCATGGCCGCCAGAATCCCGATGACTGCGAGCACCACCAACAACTCCACCATGGTGAAGCCGCTGCTCTGGGATCGCTGCCATCGCAGCCGGATTGGAAATTGATCGTTCGTACGCAGACTTAGTCTGGTCTGAGACCCTCAGCTTTTCAACTCTGGCATCCGCGCGCCTTGTAATCATGTAATCGTCGGCGGCGTGTCGGTTGCGTTGACCGCTCGCCAGCTTGCTGCCAACCTTGCCGTGATGTTCGAACTCGTTTCCGATTACCAACCCGCCGGGGATCAGCCGCAAGCGATTGCCAAGCGGACGGCGGGGGTGTTGGCGGGTGCGAAGCATCCGGTGCTGCCCGGCGTCACCAGTTCAAGCCGCGTCCAAATATCCGGCCAGGTTTACCGACCAGCGGCTTCCCTTGGCGGTGGATTGGCGGGTCCGGCTGATAAGCACCTGCCGTGTGGCTTTGGTCAGAGCGGCGATTTTTTCCAGCCGGGCGAAGTCTTCCAGGACCGGTGCCGTGGTCAGCTTGATCTCGATCACTTCGCGCTCCTTGCCCGATTGCAGCAACAGATCCGCCTCCAGGCCGTCCTGCGTGCGGAAATAAAAAGCTTCGAGATTTTCGCCCCGGGCCTGGCGGGCGGCGAGGATTTGTTCGATCACCCAGCCTTCCCAACTCGCGCCCACCCACGGTTGCGCGGACAAGTCGGCCCCGGCCGCATGACCCAGCAGCGCATGCAGCAGACCGGAATCGCGCCAGTAGATTTTCGGCGACTTGACGAGCCGCTTGCGAATGTTGGTGTGAAACGGCGGCAGCAACCGGATCAGGAACGCCGCCACGAGATGTTCAAGGTACGTCTGGACCGTGTGGTAGGTAATGCCGAGACTTTGGCCAAGTTGCGAGGCATTGAGAATGCCCCCTTGCTGCGCGGCCACCATGCGGAAAAGGCGGTCGGTCATGGCGGGCTTGGCGGGCAGTCCCCACGCGGGCAGGTCGCGCTGGGCCATCAAGGCCAGATAGCTGGTCTGCCATTGGGGAAAAGTGGCGTTGCCCAGCGCTCCGCCATCCGGAAACCCGCCGCAACGCCAGAGCAAATCCGGATCGGCCTTGGGCAGTTCGGCGAAATGGAATGGCGTCAGTTCCAACAGCGCCATGCGCCCCGCCAGCGACTCGCTGACCTGCCGCATCAACGCGGGCGACACCGAGCCGAGGAGCAGGAACCGCCCGTTCTTTTTGCGCCGCGCGTCAATGGCCGCGCGCAGTCGCGGAAACACGTCGGGCCAGGCCTGGGCTTCGTCCAGCACCACCAGGTCGTCGCCCCCGGTTAGCTCGTGCCAGCCCAGGTCCAGCCGGAGGCGTTCGGGCGGCTGTTCCAGGTCGAAATACCGCCGGGCGAAACTTTTTGCCAGGGTCGTCTTCCCGCACTGACGCGGCCCAATCAAGGCCACCGCCGGGAACTGCGCCAGCCGGTCGCGCAGCAAATCACCCATCGCCCGCCGAATCATGGCTGTAAAATAGCAATTGATTTCTGTTTTGCAAGACGAACCTGGGCCGCCGAAGAACCGTGCCGGCTGACGGTGCTTCCATTGACTCCATCCGCACCCGCTTCTAACTTCGTCGCATGTTCGAACTCATGTCCGACTACCAACCCGCCGGGGATCAGCCGCAAGCGATTGCCAAACTGACCGAGGGCGTGTTGTCCGGTGCGAAACATCAGGTGCTGCTCGGCGTCACGGGTTCGG
>JANOHH010001192.1:0-1091 GCA_031406395.1 Verrucomicrobiota bacterium
ACGCCCGAGGAAATGGGCCGGCAGCATGGCACGTTGATGAAGAAGGAGGTCCGCCACCTCGTGGACCAGATGCTTTACGGCGTTGGCGTGGGGAGTTCGTTTGAAAAGGGCAGTTGGTTCTTTGGCGAACTCGAGTCCGCGCAAAAGCGGGTCGCGCCATTCACCGACGAGCGTTATTTCCGCGAGATGGATGCGCTGGCCAGCGCCGCCGGACTGCCGCGCGAGGAAGTGCGCATCGCGAATTTCTTTCCCGAGCTGTTTCATTGCAGCGGCTTCGCGTTGTTTGGCAACGCCACCGTCGGCGGCAAGCTGTACCACGGCCGCATTCTCGATTACCTGCGCGGCATGGGCCTCGAGCAGAACGCCACCGTCATCGTCTTCCAACCCGATCAGGGCAACGCCTGGGTCAATGTCGGTTACGCCGGCTTTGTTGGCTCCGTGACCGCCATGAATGAAAAACAGGTTGCGATCGGCGAGATGGGCGGGCGTGGCGAGGGCAACTGGGACGGCAAACCGATGGCCCAACTGGTGCGCGAAGTCATGGAAAAGGCCAGCACGCTGGAGGAGGCCGTGGCAATCATGCGCAAAGGGCCGCGCACTTGTGAATATTACTACGTCATTTCGGATGCGAAAACGAAACGCGCCGTGGGGATCGCCGCCACGCCGGACAAATTCGAGACGATCTGGCCCGGCGAGAGCCATAAACTCCTGCCGCACGGCACCCCGGATACCGTCCTGTTGTCCGCCGGCGACCGCTATGAGGAACTGGCCCAGCGGGTGAAGGCGGGATACGGAAAGTTCGATGCCCAAGGCGCGCGCGATCTCATGAAGCGGCCGGTCTGCATGACGTCCAACATCCATTCGGTATTGTTCGAACCGGAGACGCTCGATTTCTGGGTGGCCAATGCCGACTCGGAGAATCCCGCCGCCCACACCCGCTACACCCACTACAATCTCGGCGAGTTGTTGCAGCCGGAAAAAACGCCCCAAGCGGCGGCTCGCTAGCCCATGTATTTTTCTTTTGTTTTTTGGCTGAGTGAGCCTGAACACTCCGCGCTATGAAATTGCCGCGGTGGGTTCGCTTAAGTCTG
>JANOHH010001203.1:0-2872 GCA_031406395.1 Verrucomicrobiota bacterium
CAACCTGCCGTATGATCAGTTCACGGTCTGGCAGATTGCCGGCGACCGCTTGCCGCTCGCGACCAACGAGCAACGGCTGGCGACCGGTTTCCTTCGCAATCATTCGATCAACGGCGAAGGCGGGCGCATCCCGGAAGAGAACCGGATTGATTACCTGTTCGATCAGGCCGAGACCGTGGCGACTGTCTGGCTGGGGGCGACGTTCAACTGCACCCGTTGCCACGATCACAAGTACGATCCCTACACCCAACGCGACTACTACGGGCTGCTGGCATTCTTCAACCAGACCCTCGTGGACGGCAGTGGCGGCGATCCGCAATCACCGCCCAATCTGGCTGTGCCTTCGCCAGAACAATCTGGCCGCCTCGCTGTACTGGAGGCCAAGCTGGGGTCCGTGAGCCGCGCGACGGAAACATTTGAAGCGGCGAAATTTTCCCGCGAGCCCAGCGAAACGATTGCGGAGTCACCGGCGGCGGCGGGGCTGCCCAAGGAAGTGCTCGAACACCTCAAAGTTTCGCCCCCCGACCGCGACGCCGGACGGCTTGAGAAACTGGCCGCCCACTGGAAGGATGGCGATCCCGCTTACATGAAGGTGCTCGAGGAACACCGCAACATTCGCAAAGATCGCGACTCGGTATCCAAAAGCATTCCGCGCGTCATGGTGATGGAGGATATGGCCAAGCCCCGGTCCACCTTTATCTTGAGCCGTGGCAATTACCTCGCACCAGGGGCTGAAGTCAGCGCGGCCGTTCCGGCGAGCCTTGTGACCGAAGCAGCATCGCCCCGCGCTGACCGACTTGGCTTGGCCGAGTGGCTCATTGCGCCGAAGAATCCGCTGATGGCGCGTGTCACGGTAAATCGTTTATGGCAGACCTTCTTCGGGATCGGGTTGGTGAAGACGGCGGAAGACTTCGGGGTGCAGGGAGAAAAACCGTCAAACCCAGCCCTGCTCGACTGGCTCGCGCTGGAATTCATGCAGCCGTCCGTCCCTCAAATCTCAACCCTCAACCCTGAACCTCTCCAGGGCTGGGACGTGAAACGGTTGGTCCGCCTGATCGTCACGAGTGCCACCTACCGGCAATCGTCCAAGGTGACGCCGATTCAGTTCGAGCGCGATCCCGAGAATCGTCTGCTGGCGCGAGGTCCGCGTTTCCGGATGCCATCCTGGATGATTCGCGACGTAGCCTTGGCCGCGTCCGGGTTGTTGGAGGGTCAGGTTGGGGGACCGCCGGTGAAGCCGTATCAGCCGACCGGGGTGTGGGAGGAGGCGACCTTCGGCAACAAGCGCTACGAGCAGGATCACGGCGGCGCACTTTACCGTCGCAGCCTCTACGTCTTTTGGCGCCGCATCATCGGCCCCACGATGTTCTTTGATGTTGCCAGCCGGCAGACCTGCACTGTGAAAAACCCGCGTACGAATATTCCTCTGCATGCGTTACTGACGTTGAATGACATCACTTACGTGGAAGCCGCCCGCGCGCTGGCCCAACAGGTTCTCCAGAGCGAGCCGACAGAGGCTGGGCGGGTCACGCTGGCGTATCAGCGGGTACTCGGCCGACCACCGACCACGAGCGAAAAGAAAATCCTCCTGCGCGGATTGAATCGGTATCGGCAAGAGTTCGCGGCCGATCCGCCGACGGCCACCCAACTCCTCGGCGTTGGTGAATCCCCGCGTGATGCGAGTCTCGACCCGATTGAACATGCATCGTGGACTGTCCTGTGCAGCCTGATCCTGAACTTGGACGAGGCGTTGACGAAAGAATGAGCGAGGCATGAACCCGGTTTACGAAAATCAACTTCGGATCACGCGCCGGGAATTCCTCGGCCGGTCGGGAACGGGTCTGGGTCTTGCAGCCCTGGCCGGATTGCTGGGGCGCGCGGGCGTGATGGCCGCCGCCGCGACTACCGGCGGTCAGCCGCGGCTGCCCGGCCTGCCCCAGGTTGCCCCCACGGCGAAGCGCGTGATCTATTTGTTCCAGAACGGCGCGCCGACCCATGTGGACCTCTTCGACTACAAGCCGAAACTCCAACAACTCCACGGCCAGCCCGTACCCGACAGCTACATCGCGGGCAAACGTTTCAGCACCATGACGGGCAAGGCCGACGGCAAATTGTTGCTCGCGCCGGTGGAGCCGTTCCATCAACACGGTCAGAGCGGGGCCTGGGTGAGCGAATTCCTGCCCTACACCGCGCAGATCGTGGACGAACTTTGCTTCGTGAAGGGCTTGCATACCGAAGCGGTGAATCACGCGCCGGGCATTTCGTTCATGCTGAGTGGCGCCGAAATTCCCGGGCGCCCCACGCTCGGGGCGTGGCTCACGTACGGTCTGGGCAGCGCGACGGAAGATTTGCCGGCGTTCGTGGTGCTGACGTCGGTCAGCAAAGGCACCAGTTGCGGTCAGATTTTCTATGACTTCTATTGGGGCTCGGGTTTCCTGCCGTCGCGCTACCAAGGCGTGAAGTTCCGCGGTAGCGGCGAACCGGTGCTCTATCTTGGCAATCCCGCCGGGCTGAGCCGGCCTCTACGCCGGGCCATGCTCGACGATCTCGCCGAGTTGAACGAACGCAAACTGCGCGAGCACGGCGACCCGGAGATCGCAACGCGCATCGCCCAATATGAGATGGCGTTTCGCATGCAAACCAGCGTGCCCGAACTGGCGGACATTTCGCACGAACCCAAATCGGTCCTCGACCTCTATGGCCCCGGCGTCAAGGAGCAGGGCACGTTCGCCTACAACTGCCTGATGGCACGGCGGCTGATCGAACGGGGCGTGCGGTGCGTGCAGGTGATGCATGCCGGTTGGGACCAGCACAACAGCCTGACCACCGAGCTCTACACCCAATGCCGCGACACGGATCAGCCTTCGGCCGG
>JANOHH010001078.1:0-3629 GCA_031406395.1 Verrucomicrobiota bacterium
TGGACGGACCCGGCTTTCGATGCGACGCAACCCGCCTTCTACTACGCCCGCGTCATCGAGATTCCCACGCCGCGCTGGACCGCCTATGAGGCGTTGCGTTTCGGAATCAAAATGCCGCCGGAAGTCCCGATGACAACCCAGGAGCGCGCCTACACCTCGCCGATCTGGTATACGCCGTAAGATTCAAGCGGAGGAGACGGAGAGACGAGCGATCTCTGCTCTCCGTTTCCGCTGGGCCCGCCCGTTTAGCGGCGATTCTGTGCTTGAGTAATCTAAAGTGTAACTTTAGAATTCTCAATCATGAGATACATCAATCGGGAACTCGAAAAGCAATTGTCGCATGCGACCCGCCACTTTCCTGCCGTGGTGCTGACCGGCCCACGCCGGGCGGGCAAGACGATGCTGCTGCGCCGGCTGTTTCCCAAGGCAAGTTACTTTCTGCTCGAAGACCCCGACGTGGTGGCGCGGCTGCGGGCAGATCCGCACGGCTTCCTCGACGCCGTGAAGACGCCCGCGATTCTCGACGAGGTGCAGCAGGTACCTGAGGTATTCGCGTTCGTGCGCTCGCGGATTGATAGCCAGCCGCGTCGCACCGGCCAGTGGCTGCTCACGGGTTCGCAGGAAGCGCCGCTGATGCGGGGAGTCACCGAGTTCCATGGCCGGACGCGCCGCCGTCCTCCAGCTGCTGCCGCTATCCACGCGCGAGACGCCGAAGGTAACGCTGCTGCGGGGGCGGGTATCCCGAAGTAGTGGCGCGTCCTGGCGGGGCGCGGCTGTGGTTCAGTTCGTACCTGCAGACCTACCTGGAGCGGGATGTTCGCGCGGTGACGGCGGTGAAGAACCTCGCGACTTTCAGGCGGTTCCTGGCGCTCGTGGCGAGCCGGCACGGGCAGATCTTGAACAAGACGGACCTGGCTGCTCCGCTCGGAGTGAGCGTGCCCACCATAACGCAATGGCTCGGGGTGCTCGAGACGACTGCGCAGGTCTTGATCGTCCCGCCATTTTTCGAAAACCTCGGCAAGCGCCTGATCAAATCGCCGAAGCTGTATCTGGCGGACTCCGGCCTGGCCTGTCATCTGTTGGGCGTGGATTCGCCGGCCGAATTGGCCAAGTCGCCTTTTTACGGCGCGTTGTTCGAGGGCTTTGTCGCGTCGGAAATGGTAAAGGCGCAGTTGAACGCGGGCCGGCGGCGCGAGCTTTACTATTTCCGCGACCAGCAAGGGCTGGAGGTGGACTTCGTGATCCCCGGTCGCAGTGGCGGCGTATCGCTGGTTGAGTGCAAGGCCGCGCGCACCGTCACGCCCGCCATGGCCATCCCGATGCAACGACTGGCGCAGGCGCTGCGCAACAGACGACCTCGCGGCACCACGGTCGAGTTGCATCTCGTGCATCAATCGCCGAGAACCCCGACTGCAACCCGCGCCGTCGCCCCAGGCGTGCGGGCGTGGGCGTGGGCGGATTTCGTCCGCCAGCTTTGAATCGAATGCACCCATGAAACGAATCCTCAAAGAACCCCTGCTGCATTTCCTCCTGCTGGGGGCGGGGCTTTTTCTGGTCTACGGTTTGATGTCGAAACCTGGCAGCAGCGCTCCCGGGCAGATTGTCGTGACCGCGGGGCAGGTCGAGCATCTGGCGGCCGGCTTTGCGAGGACCTGGCAGCGACCGCCCAGTGACGCGGAGCTCAAGGGCCTGGTCGACGACTGGGTACGCGAGGAAATCGCGACGCGCGAAGCGATGGCGCTGGGTCTGGACAAGGACGACACCGTCATCCGCCGCCGCCTGAGACAAAAACTGGAATTCGTGTCCGATGACATTGCCGCCCAGGCAGAACCGACCGACGCCGACTTGAACGCCTATCTGCAGGCGCACCCCGAATCGTTTCGCGTCGAGCCACTGTTCACGTTCAGCCAGGTGTATCTCAACCCGGATAAGCACGACGAGAGCCTCGCGCGTGACGCCGCGCAACTGCTTGAGCAGTTAGAGCTGGCCGGCGACAAGGCCGACATCTCGGCGCTGGGCGATTCGTTTTTACTCGAACACACGTTCCAATCGACGCCGACCAGCGAGGTAGCAAAACAATTCGGCGAAGATTTTGCGGCCGCGTTGAGCGGACTTTCGCCCCGCCAATGGCAGGGGCCGGTCGAGTCCGGCTACGGCGTGCACCTGGTGTTGATCAGCGAACGCACGGAAGGACGCCTGCCCGTGCTGGCGGAAGCGCGCGACGCGGTGCGTCGGGAGTGGGCGAACGCCCAGCGACTGGAAGGGAATGCCAATTTTTATCAAGAACTGCTGAAGCGCTACACCGTGACCATCGAGGGGCTGGAGCCGGTGAACGCGCAGAAAGAGCCGGCGGACGCGCACTGAAGACCGCGTTCCTCATCTTCGTTCTGCTCGCCACATTCGCGCCAGGCGCGTTCGCCCACGAGGTGCGCCCCGCGTATCTCGAACTGCGCCAGACCGGACCGGAGACTTACGACACGCTTTGGAAGGTGCCGGGCCTCGGAGAAAATTTACGCCTCGGACTTTACGTGGAACTTCCGGCGGGCTGCACGAACGTCACCGAGCCGCGGGCTTCGATGGTCAACAACGCCTACACCGAACGCTGGACCGTGCAGTGCGCGGGCGGACTGATCGGCGGCACGATTCATATCGCTGGCCTCGCTTCGACAATGACCGATGTGCTCGCGCGCCTGGAACGTCTCGACGGCACGACGCAAGTCACGCGCATCACGCCGTCCGCTCCGTCATTCGTGGTTGAAGCCGCAGCACGTGCGTCGGAAGTCGCTCGCACTTATCTCCTGCTCGGCGTCGAACACATTCTCGGCGGCATTGACCATCTGCTATTCGTCCTCGCGCTGTTGATTCTGGTGCAGGGCACGCGCCGACTCATCTGGACCGTGACCGCGTTCACCGTTGCACACAGCATTACTCTCGCGGGCGCGACGCTCGGATTCGTGCATGTGCCCGGGCCGCCCGTAGAAGCCGCGATCGCGTTGAGCATCGTGTTCGTGGCGGCGGAAATTGCTCACAGCCGGCAGGGTATGGCCGGTTTGACGGAGAGATTTCCGTGGGTCGTCGCGTTCACCTTCGGCCTGCTGCACGGTTTCGGCTTCGCCAGCGCGCTAAACGAAGTCGGCCTGCCGCAAGCGGCGATTCCCGTCGCGCTGCTTTTTTTCAATGTCGGCGTCGAGATCGGACAACTGCTCTTCATCGCATCAGTCTTCACTGTCATTGTGCTGGCGCGGCAGGTCGCGCGGCGCATCGCGGTGCCGCAGCCGGCATGGGCCTGGCGCGCTCCTCCGTATGTCATTGGCAGTATCGCGGCGTTCTGGACCATGCAGCGCATCGCTGCATTTTGAAAAATGATTAGTCACTGAAGGAACGCAGCTATGGGAACAAAACACAGCACGGGCACTGGCGCCGCCGTCAAATCCGGCGCTATGCAGAAGTTAAGGGCACTGTCCCCAAATTGACAAGAATTCGGTTCGACCCACTGCTGTCCCACTTAAATCATGCACTTTGCATGCGCAGCAATTTTGTCTTTGCGAGCAAAGCGAAGCAATCTTGTAAATCAAAGACTTGCAATAATGACCACGGGATCGCCGCGCCGCTTCGCGTCTCGCGATGAC
>JANOHH010001241.1:0-2186 GCA_031406395.1 Verrucomicrobiota bacterium
CCACCGCGGTCCGCTCGCTCATTCGGCTCGGCGAGGAATGGCCAAACAAGTACGACATGAGCACGCTGCGGGTGCTCGGTTCCGTGGGCGAACCGATCAATCCCGAGGCGTGGCTGTGGTATCACCGCGTCATCGGCAAAGGGAAATGCCCCATCGTGGATACGTGGTGGCAGACGGAGACCGGCGGCATCCTCATCACGCCCTTGCCCGGCGCGCATACGCTCAAACCCGGTAGTGCGAGCCGTCCGTTCTTCGGGGTCGAGCCGGTCGTCCTGCGCGACGACGGCAAGGAAGTCGGCCCGAACGAAGGCGGCAAACTGTGCATCAAGAAACCGTGGCCCGGCATGATGCGCACGACGTGGGGCGATCACGACCGCTTCATTGATACTTACTTCACGATGTATCCCGACATCTATTTCACCGGCGACGGCTGCCGCCTGGATGAGGATGGGGATTACTGGCTGATGGGGCGCATCGACGACGTGGTGAATGTTTCCGGTCACCGCATCGGCACAGCCGAAGTCGAGAGCGCCCTCGTCAGCCATCCGAAGGTGGCCGAAGCCGCGGTGGCCCCGATGCCCCATGACATCAAGGGCCAGGGCCTGTACGCCTTTGTGACGCTGAAGGAAGGCGTGCATGAGAGCGAGGAATTGCGCAAGGAACTGGCCAATCACGTCCGCAAGGAGATCGGGCCGATTGCCGTGCCCGACAAAATTCAATTCGCGCCGGGCCTGCCGAAGACGCGCTCCGGCAAAATCATGCGCCGCATTCTGCGCAAGATTGCCGAGAACGCCGTGGACCAGATTGGCGACACCAGCACGCTGGCGGATCCGCACGTCGTCGAGGCGCTGGTGCAGGGCAAGCAGTAGTCGCCGCAGCGCGGGCTACCGTCCGCTTCAATGCTCGGTGAATGGCAACGGCGGAGTAAATCGAGCGCGTCAGAACGAGCGAACGGCGAAGCGGTAAGAGTGCCGCGCGGCGGGCCCCGGCGATCACGCCGTCGCATCAAGTCTGATTTCGAAACATCGGAATGACGGGCGGTTTTTTTAGCAAGGCAAGCAATCAACAAAGGCCAACTCGAAAAGCGGCGAAAGGAAGATACTTATGAGCGTGCAGATATTGACGGGTGCCGGGACAGGCGTTCACCACAGCGTTACGGAACAACCCGCTCCAAATCGCGGCTGGCTGGTAACATTCTCCGGCACCGGCATCAACCTCGCGCTCGGGATCCTCTACGCCTGGAGCCTCACCAAGGGCGCCATTGAAAAGGAGTTTGGCTGGAAAGCCGAACAGCTCAACGATCCGTACGCGCTGTGCTGCCTGGTCTTCGCGTTCGCGATGATTCTGGCGGGCCGCTGTCAGGACAAATTCGGCCCGCGCCTTACCGCCTCCATCGGCGGCCTGCTCGTCGGCGCAGGGTTTGTCCTCGTCTCGACCACGAACAGCTACGGCCTCTGGCTGCTCGGCTTCGGCGTGCTGGCCGGCATCGGCATCGGCTTCGGTTATTCCTCCGCCACGCCGCCTGCTTTGAAATGGTTTCCGCCCGCCAAGACCGGCCTCATCGCGGGGCTCGTAGTGGCGGGCTTTGGCCTGGCCCCCGTCTATCTCGCGCCGACGTCGCAATACTTGCTGGGCCATTTCGGCGTCCAAAAAACCATGCTCCTTCTCGGCGTGGCGTTCACCGTCATTGTCTGCGGGCTCGCCCAAATGCTGCGCAACCCGCCGGCGGGGTACGCCGCCGACGCGAAACTGGCGGCGCCCGGTGCGGCCGCCAAACCCGCCGTCGCCAACAGCACTCCGGGCGAAATTCTCCGCACGCCGGGGTTCTATCTGTTGTGGGTGATCTACTTCATCGGCTCGGGCGCGGGCTTGATGGTCATTGGCAGCGTGAGTGGCATGGCGAAGAAAAGCATGGGCGAGTCGGCCTTCATCGCGGTGGCGGTCATGGCCATCGGCAACGCCGCCGGGCGCATCGTGTCGGGCATGCTTTCGGACAAGATCGGGCGCCGCTGGACGTTGATGATTGTGCTGTTGTTCCAGGCGGCCTTGATGTTCGCCGCCATTCCGCTGATCAGTTCGAAGACCACGGCGCCGGTCGTGATCGTAATGGTGGCATCGCTGATCGGCTTCAACTACGGCGCGAACCTGTCCCTGTTCCCGTCGTTCACCAAGGATTTGTGGGGGCT
>JANOHH010001255.1:0-1615 GCA_031406395.1 Verrucomicrobiota bacterium
GACCGTGATGCTGATGGTAATGCACAAATAGAAAACCCGCAAGACCCTGCGGAGCAGCAGCGGTACAAAACGAAGTTCATCGCTACTGAAAACGGGCAACTCATCCCATCGGTTGGGGTGGTGGTGGAGTTTTAAAAAATCTTTCTTAAAGAATTAAACCGGCAAATTCACTTTCTGCCTGATGCGCGAAAGTGTTTCAGGCGTGATGCCGAGCATAGAAGCGATGTAGCGCAGCGGCACATCCTGAATGAATGCCCACAGGTATCCGCTCACTAATGTGCCCAGGATGAGATAAACCGTGAGCGAAAAAACTCCCGCCACCAGGCCGACCACCCGCGGCACAACGAAATAATGCACCGGGTCAATCCCCAGTGCCTCGAGCGCTTCGACCTCGCCCATCGCCCGCGCCGTGCCGAGTTCAACGACGTTTGCCGTGCCGACGCGCGCCAGCACCAGCAACGCCGTCAGCAAGGGGCCAAGTTCGCGGACCACCAGGATGACCATGATGTTGCCGAGTAAATTGTTCGCCGCTTCGACCCGGTTCAACCACGACACCGTCTGGCCGATGACGAGAAAGCCCAGCGCCACGGCGGCAAAGAGAAACATCGGGATGAGTTGCACGCCGGCCCGATGGATTTCGCGCGCGATGAGCGGACGAATGACGGGTTGGGCCACCCGCCAGTTGCGCAACAACACACCCAGCGTGATGAGGGCGAATGCCCCGACCCCATGCAGCGCCACCAGAAACGCAAAGACCTGACGTCCGACGAAATCCGAGTAAAATCGCGGCAGCCCCCATCGCATCCGCGCGCGCGACGGCGGGGCGGCGAAAGTGGTTGAGCCGGCTTCCTGCACGACCGCAGCGTAGCGTGGAAGCGCCGACGGTCAATTCGCGACTCGCCTTCGTTTAGTCTTAATCTTAATCTTCATCGTAATCTTAATCCCCCGACCGGGGAGATTTCGATTAAGAGCACGATCAAGATCAAACAACCGAGCCGAGCGCATGGCGAAGAATATTGTCTATTTCGACCTCGAAACCCAGAAGTCGGCTGACGAAGTCGGCGGCTGGAACAACATCTGCAAGATGGGCCTGAGCGTCGGCGTGACGTATAGCACCGCGCGCAGTGAATATCGCATCTACGGCGAGAAACAGGTGGGCGAACTGATCACGGATTTGCAGCGGGCCGATCTGGTCGTTGGCTTCAACGTCCTGCGCTTCGACTACGAAGTCTTGCACGGCTACACGCCGTTCGATATGAGCCAACTGCCCACGCTCGACATGATGGTGGACCTCGCGAACACCCTGCAGCACCGTCTCTCCCTCGACTCGATTGCGACCGCGACGTTCGGCGTGGAAAAGACGGCAGAGGGCTTGCAGGCGATCCAATGGTTCAAAGAGGGCAAGATGCTGGAGATCGCGGAGTATTGCTGCTACGACGTAAAACTGACCAAGCTGGTTCATGAACACGGCGTTCACCAACGGCAACTGCATTACCACAATCGCTTCGGAAAGAAACTGACCGTGCCGGTGAAGTGGGAGATTTAAGAAGGCGGACCGAGCGCCGACGAATCGGAAGAGTTTCCGATCTGATCAATTTCCCTGTTTTTGGGGGCT
>JANOHH010001256.1:0-1556 GCA_031406395.1 Verrucomicrobiota bacterium
GCGAACCATCATTCCTGTCCCCGCTGTGGAGATCAGTTATCGGCTCGCAAATCTGCTGGCCCGAAGCGTTTTTTCGACGCAAGGGACGCAGAGACTATCAAACGAAAGTTCGAGAGCAAGAGTTTTCTTGAAAAATATTAAGTGTGTTAAAAATCAATGGAGGTTTTCTTGAAAATACCGAGTTTTAGTTTCGGACGGGAATTGTCACCGCGTTTCATGATAGCGCAATCCTTCACCTTTGCGCCGCAGCCCGGAAAACCATCGGCCGGGAGAGCCCTCCTCAATCCTGAGCCGCGGGCATGGATCTTCGCAGGCAATTGCTCGGCATTCGCTCGCCGTAATTTTTAGCTGTCAACTTTGAGCGATGGCACTGATTGCGTGCTTGTGATGAGACGGAGGCAGAGGCCGCAACGGCTGAACCGAAGGCAGCCGGCTAAAGACCGGGAACTGGAGGAGGCCGGAATGAATGAGCGACCAGCGCATTCGAAATTGCGGACCAAGGCATTCGCGCTGCGCCTCCCCCGTTCTTCTTCTGCGCTGCCGAAAGCGAATCGTGTGGCTCAGGTTCGGGGACTTCAGGTCTTGCGGCTGGGAACTTCCGTGGGTGCGAATTATCGCGAAGCGTCGCGCGGCCGCTCCAAGGCCGAGTTTCCTGCCCCGACCGGCGATTGCCTCAAGGGGATCGAATCAACCGGGTACAGGCTCGAACTGCTAGTGGGCAGTGGTGGCCCTGCTGCCGCAGAACTTGCAAAGCTGTTCGATGAAAATCGCCAACTGATTGCCATCACTCACGAACACTATTAAAAACGCAAAAGCAGATTCTTAAGCTTTAACCTTCAGCCTTCAGCCCTTAGCCTTCTTTGTACTATGACTAAAAAGAAACTTGCCCTGCTCGGAGGCTCCCCTCTCCGCAACCGGCCTTTCACGGCGTGGCCGATCTTTGGCAAACCCGAGGAAAAACGGCTGCTTCGTACGTTGCACAGTGGCAAATGGGGCAAGCTGAATGGACCCGAGGTGGCCGAATTTGAGAACCGCTTCGCCACGATGCACGGCTGCAAGCACGGCATCGGCGTCGTGAACGGCACGGTCTCCTTGCGGATTGCGCTGATGGCGGCGCGCATTCGCGCCGAGGACGAGGTCATCGTCCCGACGTACACCTTTTTCTCGAGCGCCTCCGCGGTGATTGAAGCCAACGCGGTGCCGGTTTTTGTGGACATTGACTTGGACACGTTCAACCTCGATCCCAAGGCCGTGGCCGCGGCCATCACGCCGCGCACCCGCGCCATCATCCCGGTTCATTTCGCGGGCCAGCCGGCCGACATGCGGGCCATCATGGCTCTCGCGCGGAAGCACGAGCTGGTGGTGATCGAAGACGCGGCCCACGCCCACGGGGCGAGTTATCGCAACCAACCCGCCGGTTCGATTGGCCACATGGCGTCGTTCTCATTTCAGTCCAGCAAGAACCTCACTTCCGGTGAGGGCGGCCTCCTGACCACGAACGATCACACGCTGGCGGAGGCGTGCCGCTCGATTCACAATTGCGGCCGCATTCCAAC
>JANOHH010001268.1:0-1566 GCA_031406395.1 Verrucomicrobiota bacterium
CCGCCCGACCTCGCCACGCGGCCCGACCGCGACGCCCTCGCCGAACTCAACGCCATCGTTGTCCGCGCCTGCCAACTCAACTCTCGCGAACGTTACGCGACTGCCGAAGCGATGCAGGCTGACTTGGAACGCCTCCAACGCGGACGCTCGATCCGGCGGCATCATGCCTGGCGAAACCGCCTGACCACTCTCCGCAAATCTGGAGCGATTGCGGTGGTAACGATCATTGCTCTCGCTGGCCTTGTCTTTTTTTGGCAAACGGTAGCACGACGCACTGCGCCTGTCCTGCCGCTCAGGAACGAAGACGGGACTGCCGGCACCCGGAATTCCAAGGCCGCCGAGGCGTATGACGTCGGCTGGAACATGATGCGCCGCGGCACTACCGAAGCTTTTCGTCAGGCGGAGCAAAACTTCACTGCCGCCATTGGCGCGGACCCAAAATTCGTGGCTGCCCACGCGCGGCTGTTTGAGACATTCCTGATGAGCGAGGACCATGGCATAACCATCATCGATGGAAAAGCAGATCAGTTGAGGGACCTCTCCGCCCGACTGGTGAAAGTTGCTCCCACCAACGCGGAAACCCACGCCGCCTTGGCAATCGTGCATTTCGTGAATGATTGGAAATGGGCCGAGGCCGAGGCCGAGTTCAAGCAGGCCCTCAAGGCTGACCCGAACTGTCGCATGGCACTGGCGTATTACGGCTATTTGCTCACCCGATTGCGCCGCGCTGACGAAGCCCGCCCCCTATTGGGACGTGCGCTCAAGCTGGATCCTGCTTCGCCGCTCATCAACAAACTTCTTGGGCACTGTGAATTTGTCGAGCGCCGCTATGAGCAGGCGCTTCCGTTTTACCTGCTCGCGTCGGAACGCCAACCAAGTTATCCAAGCGGCCACTACTGGGCGGGGCGCGCCTATCTTGCGATGACCAACTATTCGCAAGCGTTGGACGAATTCCAGCAGCACGAACTCAATCAAGGCCGGTCAGAGACGGAGCGGCGCTACAAGAATTTCCGCGAGGCCCTGGACAAAGGCGGGCCGCCTGGTTACTGGACAATGCGCATTGAGAAGGCGAAGGAGGATGAATTGTGGGTTCGCACGCCGTATTGGTATGCCGAGCGTTATGCGCGGCTGGGGGACAAACCGCAGGCACTGGACTGGTTGGAGAAGGCCCTCGCCCAACGAGATTCGATGGAACACCTGCTGGCGGATGAGTTTTGGGACGACTTTCGCGAGGAACCGAAGTTCAAAGAGATACTGAAGAAAGTCGGTTTCGGTTCTGGCAGGAACTAAACCGTATCGATGCAGTGGAAAATGAGTTCGCCCTCACCCCAACCCTCTCCCCCAGAAGAGGGAGTTCCTGCTTGGCCGTGCTGGGATTGTGCGGAGCAGCGAACACACAAGACCGCCAGGAGTTGCAGACGACAGACGAAGCTTCACCCTCTCTTGGGGGAGAGGGCCGGGGTGAGAATTCCCCGAGCCGAAGTTCGCGCTTTGAACCCCTGAACCGTAGCCGCCGAGGTAACGAGGCGGAAGTCTTTGAATTCGAGCAAGGTCCGCCTCCTCACG
>JANOHH010001281.1:0-2207 GCA_031406395.1 Verrucomicrobiota bacterium
CAAGGCCAGATGAGCCTCTAACAGTCGCAATCCTGAATTCCATGGGCTCGAGTTTTATACCGCATAAGGCGGAACGCTCGAACGGCCTGCGCGCTTCTTCGGGGAAGTTTTCGGCCACATCGTGCCGCAATGGCCGTCGGCGAAGCCGAAACCTCACTTTCGATTAAAAACCTCCCGGCGCGCCCTGACTTTTCCTGCAGTTAACCTTGCGATCTGGTGCCACCTGACGTTCGGTTTGGAGCGGGTGTTCACCGGTTAATTGCCGTCGCAAAACCTTTTGCAGCCCAAGTTGCGTCAAGCTTGACCGCTGCCGCGTTGGGAGAATTGCCATATTTATTCTGATCCATGCTGAGGGCATAAGCAATCGTTGCTGGATTCAGCCACTTGCGCAGCGAGGAATGTCCGTCGGCCCAGTTAAAGGTACTACTTGAACCGTGAAATGACGCAGGAGAATCAATCCATCTTGAATCGGTGAAGCCGTTGGCTTCGGTGCCTGCCTGATTCATTATCCATGAGCCAAGGTTGTCCCCCCGGGGATCGTTTTCTTCGACCCAGAGAAATTTTTCACTCGGGCGGCTGATCTGGGTTGCCTTATAGAAGACTGGGGTTTCGCCGTTTAGCGTGCCAACGGGCGAAACGCTGGGAAAAGTATAGCCGCTACCCGCCTTCAAACCGATTCGTCTATCCCCTGGACAATGAATGATTCCGGGGTTGGGGGCATAGGGGAACAATGCGCCCTGTCGGTAGCCGGCTTCGATGGTGAGCCTGATTCTATCCTCCGCGGATGTACCAGCGGGTATGACGGGGGGTTTGGGCGGAGCACTGTAGCGCCACGGCATGTCGTTTTTAGCATTGGGCGACCCGAGGAAGTTAACGAGACGTTCCTGATTGTCGTTATTGTACATCACCCATGCCAGGGCAAGTTGTTTTTGGTTGCTGAGGCAAGCCGAGCCGGTGGCCCGGAGTTTGGCCTTGGTCAAAGCTGGCAGTAACATGGCGGCCAAGATGGCGATGATCGCGATGACCACCAACAACTCGATCAGCGTGAATCCCGACCCTCGAGTTGGCAAAGGAAACACCGTTGAGCACCTTTTTCGCACCGGAATGTTAGGGGTTCGGCTGTTTGCACCGGCGCGCAAGGAAGGGGCAACCCTAGGCCCTAAGGGCATTCGGAGAAGCCGGGCTGTGTCGCCCGGCGCCAATGCGATTATATTCATGGGTGTAGTTATTAACCGATTTGTTGGAATGGTCAAATCCAGATTCTCCTAAAAATGGCCGCGGGCGGCGAGGTGCGCGTCCTCGGGGCTTGGAACGCCATCCCTTCAGACCGCGCCTCCAGTGCTTTGGCCAGAGGGTTGCTGGTTTCCTCGAGGTTCGTGCCAGCCTTCGCGAGACGATCTTCGATGGCTTCGCTTCGCCAACGGACTCCCGTTGCCGGAAGTTGCGATCCTCCAACGGCGACCCGTGGCCTGAAATAAAGTGAAACCCAAAAGAAACCAGGACCTCGACTCGGTCTGGCGGACACTTGGTAGGCGAGCCGTTACTTCCAGAGCCACGTAATCAGCGGCGCAATGGCCAGGGCGGGCAGGTAATCGGCCAGGTCCACGCGCCGGATTTCAAAAATCACGACTCCGACGGTGCAGACCACCAGCCCGCCCACGGCGTTGACTGAATCTACGAGTCCATGCGCGCGCAGGAAAGGTTCGAGGTAAACTTGAACCGCCAGAGTGATCGTTCCCTGAAACACGAACACCGGTAGCGCTGCCACAATCGCGCCGCCGCCAAACAATGTCACAATGCCCAGCATGGCCAGACCGTCCATGACCGCCTTCACTGCCAGGATCTGGTAATAACCGGTGGCGCCCACCACCGTCGGCAGGCCGTCCTGCACCGCCCCTAGAATTCCCAGCGGGGCCGCGCAAAACAAAATCGCGCACGCGTTCAATCCATTGCTGAAACGTTGCGGATCATTCGGGCGGTTCGTTTCGATCAACCGCCGCGCGTATTGGCCAAGGCGATTCGACGCTTTTTGCAGGCGCAGCAGCTTCCCGAGCAGATTCCCCAGCACCAAAGCGAGGAACGCAATGGCCAGTTGCTTGACCGTGTTGCCAAACGTGCCGCCAATGCTGAACCAACTTAGCCGCAGCCCGAAGATCAGAGTGGTTGCTCCCAGCACCAACTTGAAGAAGTTCTGGGTCTGAGCGGAC
>JANOHH010001306.1:0-1915 GCA_031406395.1 Verrucomicrobiota bacterium
TCTTAGAGAGTTCAACGATTTCCACCCCGGCCTCGTTGTTCTTGAGAATCCCTTGCGCCCGTAGAGCTGCAATCAGCTCGTCCGAATAGCTGATGGTCCCATCACGCTTTGGATGGATGAAGTGGCGAAGAAGCCGCGTAACGTCCTTCTCATCAACGTCGCAACGTCGGCTGCCCTTTACCCACCAGTTCGCCGATGGACACCTGCTTGGCGCCGATCACGCCGCTCATCGGCGCAGTGTTCGTGCAGTAACTCAGGTCCAACTTGGCCGACTCCACCCGCGCCAACGCCGAAATCACCGACGCCTTGCCCACGTCCACCGAGGCTTTGGCATTATCGAGGTCCTGCTTCGGGATGGCGCGATTCGTGGCGAGCGGCGCGAGGCGATTTACGTCCGCCTCATACTTGGCCAACGCCGCTTCCGCCTCGGCCAGCATGCCGTTGGCGGCATTGAGCCGCTGCTGGTAGGGCCCGTCGTCGAGCTTGAAAAGCAACTCGCCCTCCTTCACTTCCGTACCTTCGGCAAATGGGATTTCCTTCACAAACGCCTCGACGCGCGCCCGAATCTCGACGTTCTGCGGCGAGTCCAATTGCCCAATGAACTCCGCGTGAAGCGGCACGTTCGTGGCCGCAACGTCTATCACCTGAACAATTGGCGGCGGCGGCGCAGCGGGCGCGGCCTTCTTACAACCCGCCACGGTGAGGCCAGCGGTAGCCGCGGTCAGCGCGGCGACCAGTCTCAGCGAAGGTCCGTTTAGCCACGACCCAGCGGACAAAAGGCTGCTCTCATTCTTCAATGGTGTTGATCTCATAGAATCTGGTTTCTCAGTTGCCGATTTCCAACTGGCGGTCTTGCCTCGCATCGTTGCTTAAGGGTCTAAGTGCGCCTTCGCTCAATGCCAAGCATCTTAGCCATTCGAGCACGAGTTGGAAGAAATTTGAAAACTTACTTTTTGACGGTGCGCCGTGTATAAAGAGTTTCTGTTTTCGATTTACGCAATATCACTGTATGCCTCCAAGGGTCGGTGTCTGGTCAAATGCTGCGAAAAGCTGCGCCAACCTTGCTCCTTGAACCTTTGCGATTTCGGCAGACTCTTGCTTGCCAGGAATTTGAGTTTGGGATGAGAACCTTCGAGCCTCTTCACCTTGTCCGATCGGGCTGACGCTCGGCAACATGTCCCCGGCGGCTGGGGGACGTGGCGGTGCGGGCTTTGAAGGGCGCGCTAGGTTGGACAAAATGGCTGCCGGAGTGATGTCAGGCGGCTTTCAATCCCTGCGAAAGGAGGCTGAATTTGATTGCCTCCGGTGAGGTCAAATTTGAATGCCCGTTTCCAAGGCGGGCAGTTCCGCTTTGACCCGGAATCGCTCGCGGATTTTTTCCGCGAACGGTTCGCGGGCGCGATCTTCCCCATGCACCAACACCACGCGCGGACGGGAACTCGTCATCGCACCCAACCACTTCAGCAAATCCGTCTGGCCGGCGTGGGCGCTGAAGCCGCCCAGCGTGTGGATGCTGGCCTTGACCGCAACCTTTTCCCCGAAGATGGAAACGAGTTTGACGCCGTCCACCAACTGGCGGCCAAGCGAGCCTTCGGCCTGGAACCCGACAATGAGCACGGCGGTCTCCGGTTTGTAGAGGTTGTTGCGGAGGTGATGCACGATGCGGCCGGCGTTACACATGCCAGCGCCGGCCAGGATCATGCAGGGCCCGGGCGCATCGTTGAGCGCCATCGAGTCCTGCGCGGTGGCAGAGATTTTCGACTTCGCCATTTCCAGGTCCACGGCCACCCCCCGTTGCTTGATGAAAGCGATCATCTCTTCGTCGAACAACTCCGGGTGCTGCCGATAAATCTGCGTCGCAGCGACCGCCATTGGGCTGTCGAGATAGACCGGAAAGGGCGGCAGTTTCTTGTTG
>JANOHH010001317.1:0-1639 GCA_031406395.1 Verrucomicrobiota bacterium
ATCCGCTACGCCACGCCAGCCGACCTGTTTGTCGCCTCACTGCTGCTCGGGGTGCTGAATGCATTCATCCGCCCGATCATGCTCTTGCTCGCATTGCCTTTGCTGATCTTCACGCTGGGCCTTTTCACCCTCGTCATCAACGCCGCCCTGCTTTACCTCGTGCACTGGATCATGGGCGCAGGTTTTGAAGTGGACAGTTTCGGGTGGGCCCTGCTCGGCTCCCTCGTCATCAGCGCGATCTCGCTACCATTGAACATCATGACCGGCGCGAGCAACGCGCGTGTCTCCGTGCGCCGACAACAACCGCCACGCGGTCCCAGGCCTGGCGACGGCAATGGCCCGGTGATTGATGTTTGAACCTCAGTTGCGCTGATACGCGGCCCGGCGGGTGGCAATACCGCGGGCATTAAACTCCCGCTCGAAGTCCGTCAACACCGCCGCCAGATCCACGGGGGTTGCCACCGGTTGAAAACGCGCATCCGCTGCAAACACCTCCAACATCTGGCCGAAATAATCTTCGTCATCCGTGCGGAGATAAACCACGCCGCCCGGGGCCAGCGCGTGCCACGCCAGGGCGGGAAAACGTTCATTGATGAACCGATGCTTGCGGTGTTTCTTTTTGGGCCACGGATCCGGGAAATAGATGTGCAGCGCGGTGGCAACATTCGGGGGCAACAGGTACTCCAGAAAATACGCGCTCTCGATCCGCACGCCGCGCATGTTGGTGGCGCCGTTTCGCCGGCCCTTGCGATCCAGTTTACGAATGCGACCGAGCAATCGTTCCACACCGAGAAAATTTATCCCGGGGCGTAGCCGCGCGTACTCCGCCAGAAAGGAGGCATCACCACAGCCAAGTTCAACCTCGAGCGGCTGCGGCCTAGCAAACAACAGCGCAAGGTCCATCCGTTCCGTGACGGACCCAAGCGGGTAAATCAGATTTGGTACGGCACTTGGCATCGAGGTGTAGCTCTGCATCGTTAACAGCTTCGCCAAGCGGCAAAAGGCAGACCAGCCTTTTCCATTGGGATAAATGCGTCTGCGCCGGATGAATGGACTGAAAGTGGGGCCGTCCGACGGGCCAGCCCTCCGATCTTGACGCGCTACCCCATGAAAAAGTCCAAGTTCGCGTCCTCCACCGCCCGTCACTTTAACCAGGCCCGATAAAAGCGCGAGGCGACGTTGGCTGGCGGAGAGTTGGTCACGCTGGCTTCGCCAGTAGTGTTGGCCGTCACGGTGGCAAAAGTTGTCCATTGGGCGCTGGCGGGCGACGGGGCGTATTGGATGTTCCAAGTGTTGCCGGGCGAGCCGTTGAGGGTGATCACCATCAAACCATCGGAGTTTCTCATACCCTGCAAGCGTGTGAACGGTGGCGGATCGAGAAGGAGGACGGCCCGATAGAAGCGGGAAGGGCGTTGGGCCGAGTCCGGGTCAATCACAACGGCATTTCCGGTTGCGTTTGCCGTAACCAGCGTGAGGGTCGTCCATTCGGAGCCGAAGGGCGATGGGGCAAATTGGATGCCCCAGGTGGTACCGGGTGATCCATTGAGGGTGATTTGCATCGAGTTGTTGGCCTGCTTCGCCAGTTGCAGTCGGGTGAACGGCGGTGGGTTGCCAAGTCGGGCGACTCGATAGAAACGGG
>JANOHH010001362.1:0-1748 GCA_031406395.1 Verrucomicrobiota bacterium
CTCAACCTGCCCGCGCTGCAAAGTGTTAACGCCGAAATTCATCGAGCATTACCAGCAGACGCTCGCCGACCGCATGGACGTGGCGTTCGTAAGTTGGCCCACCGACGCGACCACGCCGCCATACCTCGCCTACGTCCGGGAGAATTCCATCCCGTGGCCCAACCTCCCGGTGGAGCGCAAGTCCCTTTTCGCGAACCTCGGCGTTTTCCAAATTCCCGGTATCCTGGTGGTGGATCGCTTCGGCAACCGGGTGCTCGCTTCCAACACGCAGCCCGGTGCGCCGCTCGAAGCCGCGGACGCCACGCTTGCCAAACTCGCCGCCGTACTCAAGCCATGAAGTATGCCCGATGCCTCCTGCTTGTCGGCCGCACCTTGAAACCCGACACTTCGTCACGCTGACCCCTGCAACCTGCACATCCGCCAGAAGTCGTCGTGGCGCGGAACAATCGATCGGATCGCCCTCCCCCCGTCGCCGTTGCGGTCCGCCAGCGCCGCCCAAACGCCAAAGCCAAGACACTCACAGTTTATGAGTGAACTTTCGCCCGGAGCCCTCCAGACTCATCGCATGAAACCTCTGCTGACTTTGCCGGTCAGGCTTTCGACGAATGCCGTAAGCACGTCATGAAGTTTACGCGACAGATTCGGCGACGCATTTGGCTTCTGCTGCTCGTCTTGCTGTTGGTTCCATCACCGCTCCCGGCCGCCGAGAAACGCGCCGCTGGTCGTGACCTCTATCGCCAGCAGTGCGCCAAATGCCATGGGCGCAATGGCGAGGGGGTGAAAGACAAATATGACGATGCGCTCCGCGGAGATCGTTCGTTGGACAAACTCACGCGCTACATTGAGAAGGCCATGCCGGAGGATGATCCAGGCAAGTGCGTGGGTGAAGATGCGGCGGCGGTGGCGCGCTACATCTACGACGCCTTCTATTCCCGCGAGGCGCGCATCCGCAAAAATCCGCCGCGCGTCGAACTGGTCCGCCTGACCAACCGGCAGTACGCCAACACGGTCGCGGATCTGCTCAAACATTTCACCGGCCCCGATGGCGCGCTGACCGAAGAGCGGGGCTTGCAAGCCGTGTATTACGACGCCAAAGATTTCAACGGCGATAAAAAGCTCCGGGAGCGTGTGGATCGCCGGATTGATTTCGATTTCAACGACAGCGCCTTTGAGCCGAAGCTCACCAGCACGAACGGATTTTCGATCCAGTGGCGCGGGTCGCTGATCGCGGATGAAACCGGCGACTACGAACTGGTTCTGAAAACCCCCAACGGCGCGCGGCTCTGGGTGAACGATCCGGAGGAACCGTTGATTGACGCCTGGGTTGCTTCCGGCCAACTCAACGAACACAAGGCCACGATCCGCCTGCTGGGCGGCCGGATTTATCCGCTGAAACTGCAGCTTTTCAAGTTCAAGGACAAGAGCGCTTCGGTGTCATTGCAGTGGAAGCCGCCGCACGGCCCGCAACAACCGATCCCAGCCCGCAATCTTTCCCCCGCCACCGCAACGCCGACTTTCGTCAGCGTCACGCGGTTCCCGCCCGACGACAGCAGTGTGGGCTATGAACGCGGCGTGGCGGTCTCCAAGGCGTGGGATGAAGCGGCCACGCAGGCCGCCATCGAAACGGCGAATTACGTGGTGGCGAACCTCGACCGGCTGTCCCACAGCAAACCGAGCGACACCAATCGGTTCGCCAAACTCGAATCGTTTTGCGTCGAGTTCGTGGCAACCGCGTTTCGCCGACCGTT
>JANOHH010001367.1:0-1392 GCA_031406395.1 Verrucomicrobiota bacterium
CCTACCTCTGCGGTGATCCCGAAGCCGAAGCCACCCTCGTCGGCACGGTCATTACCGAAGACTCGGCGAAATTGCTCGAACGCCGCGTCAAGGATGCCGTGGCCATGGGCGCGCAAGTCCTGCTCGGCGGCGGGCGCAAAGGCGCATTGCTGGAGCCGACCGTCCTCACCAACGTGCCGCGCGAAGCCGAAGTGGTGGCTGAAGAAAGTTTCGGCCCATTGGCGCCGATCGTTTCCATTCGCGATCTCGACGATGCCATCGCGTATTACAACGGTGGCCGGTTCGGTCTTAGCAGTTCGGTAGTTACCAACGACCTCGCTGCAGCCATGAAGGCGGCCAAGGAACTCAAGACCGGCACGACCAACATCAACGAAGTCCCTGGCTACCGCCTGGAACACACGCCTTTCGGCGGCGTGCGCGATTCCGGACTCGGCATCAAGGAAGGTGTCGTTGAAGCCATGAAATTTTTCAGTCACGTCAAAACCTTCAGCCTGCCCTGGTAACTCCTCCTCCTCCTCCTCCTCATCATGCAAACTCTCGCCGCCGCCCCTGTTGAACAAGCGCCTGATTTCGACTGGCAAAACCCATACATCCAGATGACCCCCGCGCCACTATCCACCAGCCCCACCGTGCGGGCCGCTCTCATTCGCGACTGGTGTACGTGGGATGATGACTACAACCTCGGCATCGTCACTCCGATCCGGGAAAGGCTGGCTAAGATTGCCAGCGCCACGAAGCCGGAAGATTACACCGCCGTCCTCATGCAGGGGAGCGGCACGTTCTCGGTCGAAGCGATGATCGGTACTGCGGTACCGGCGGACGGCAAGTTGCTCGTCCTTGCCAACGGCGAATACGGCAACCGCCTCGGGCGCATCGCCCAGACACTCAAGATCAACACTGTTGTCCACGATTCCGGCGAACACGCGCCGCCGGACCTCGGAAAACTTGAGGCTGCCCTCCGCAGCGACGCGGCCATCACGCACGTCGTCTGCGTTCACAATGAAACGACCACCGGCATGCTCAATCCGCTCGCCGCGATTGCCCGCATCGTGAAAGGCCAAGGTCGCATCTTTCTCGTGGATTCCATGAGCGCCTTTGGTGGCATCCCGCTGGACGTCGCCACGCTCGGCATTGATTTCATCGTCTCCTCGGCGAACAAATGTATTCAAGGTGTGCCGGGCTTCGGCTTCGTCATCGCGCGAAAATCCGAGCTGACCAAATGCGCGGGGCGTGCCCGATCCGTTTCGCTCGATATCTACGATCAATGGGCGGGCATGGAAAAAGGTCACGGAAAATGGCGCTTCACCTCGCCGACCCACGTCGTGCGGGCCTTTGCGCAGGCGATGAAGGAACTGGACGAGGAAGGCGGCGTGGTTGCGCGTTTCGCCCGCT
>JANOHH010000002.1:0-6552 GCA_031406395.1 Verrucomicrobiota bacterium
TTGCGCCGCCAGCACCTGGCCTATTTCGCCCACAACAACGTGTTCCACCTCGTCGGGCTGGTCGGCGTAGTGCGCAGTTCGACCCACCTGCTGACAGACGGCGGAAACGCCATGCTTCAGTATCCGCTGCTTGCACTCGGCGAGGACGGCACGCTGCACGTCGCTTGGACGACACCGAAGCACGGCAATGTGTACCTCTTACCTCTATTGGGACATTCATTATTTGCAGTCGCCGGACGGCGGCCAGGTCTGGCGGCGCATGAATGGAACCCCGGTCAACCTGCCGGTAGTGGCCGATGAAACCGGACCATCCGACCGCATCACACTGGATGACGAATTCGAATGCCACACCTGGCTGTCGAATTTTCTTGTGAAGGACGGCGAAGCGCATTTCCTTTACCTCGCGCAAAGCCAGCCTCCCCGCCAACACTACGTTCGTTACGACCTCAAGTCCGCCCGGCGCGAACTGGACCGGCAGCCCGAGTTCCGCGGTGAGTCGCTTTCGCTGCGCGGATTGGATGGCTTCTTTGCCGCTACCAAAGAGGAGCCGGGCTCAACGCTTTACGCAATGGGCCGGGATGCAACTCAGACACGCCTCGTTTGCCTTGCCAGTGACGACAATGGCACGACCTGGCACGACTACGCGGTAAGCGAACCGGTGGTCAACCCTTACGCCATCGGAGGGTGTCGCGAAGTCACCTCCGACGGGTGGGTTATCGGCTCCTTCACTGATACGGGAGCGGCCCCAGACGGTTCCGGGGATGGCTCGAAGGTTTACTTCTTCAAGTTCCGCGCCGGAATGCCGTTGCCTCGCCGGGCTGCTGCAAATTAGACGTCCAACCGACTGGAACAATGACCGCGCCGCGAACCGTTGGGGGATGCGCGGCGGCTTTGTCTTCGTACCCAGCTGCCAACGGGCAGCCCCAATTGACAGCCCGCTCGGGCTCTTGCATCAGGATTTGTCCGGCTGGAGGCGTGAACCAAATTAGGGCCAGGACCAGCTAAACGGAAACCGCAGCCGATAACATCCCCATGGCCCGGCGGCTGGAACCAAGACGGTTTGAGTCACGTTGCTGCTCGTGATGGACTGGGTGGGTATCCAGCTCACAAAATTTGTGCTGCCTTCCACGACCCCGTTCCGGCCCACGGGCGTGTTCCCAATGACCAACTGGTTGCTGCCGGTCAGCGGGGCGATGCCGCTGATGTACACGGGGGCGACGAGTTGCTGGACTTGATCCGCAATCACGGCATGCAACTTGGCTGTGGGATCGAGGTCGTCCCAGAAGATGTAATTGGTCCCGGGGCCGTTCAGGGATTTGTTCGGGAGATTGGGATCGCTCAACGCATCAATGCTCTGGCCAAGATTCGAGAGGGCATTGGTTAAGCCGTAGCTGCCGGCATGCGCGACCACGTCGTCCAGCATCGAAAACACGTCAGGAGCATGAATCGTGAGGTTGGGGAAAGATGCACGGGCCAGATTCAACCTGGCTGCGAATGCGATGTTGTAATCCATGACGCGCTGGCGGACGAAGCTCTTGTCTGCCGCCGACAGGCCGGTGTAGGATGGCACCTTCATCAAATCCACCGCGTTGGGCATGATCAGGGTGCGCACGCCTTTGTTGTAAAGTGTCTGGATGGCCGTGAAATGGTTGCTCAGGGACCGGTTCATCGCGTCTGACCAGATCGCGGTGTTGTTGTAGGGAGGATTGTTTTGGGAGAGGGTGTACACGAAGTCCGCGTTGTTGACCCAGACGATGAAGAGCGAGGAGCCGATGTCCGGCGGGGCAACGAACGAGGTCACGTTGCCGACGAGGTTGGGACTGTAATGGCCGAAGAATGACCAGTTCTTGTTGGACTCAAAGTTTAACCCCTGCCGTTGGCCCAGCACTTCCACCCAGACGCGGCCGTTGGAGTAGCGGCGACCGTAATAGTCCGCGCCACCGTACAAATTATTTGTAGTGGTGGAAACCCCATCGCCAAAAACAAACAGTGACGTGAAAGCAGCAGGGGAAGGCAGGACCGCAACACTAGATAAAAGGACGCACAAAATGAATCGAAACACAGATTCCACCCGAGAATCCTTGCCACGTGAGGCTGTGAAGTAAAGCTGGAACCGGCGCAATGTTTGCTTGCCACAGCCTGCACGGCGCGTGAAGTTAGCGGTTCATCCATTCCCGGTTTCCGGTTGATCAGAACTATGAATAAACAGAGCGTGGTGAAGTTCTTCGTGGCGGTATTCGCGGCAGCTCCAACAGTTCTGCTCGCAAACGGGATGCGGTTGGTCAGTCAGGATGGTTTCGCCACCGCGCGCGGCGAAGCTTTTGCCGCCACCGCAGACAATGCCGCCGCCATTTACTACAATCCCGCCGGCCTCACCCAACTCGAAGGCACGCAGCTCCGCGCCGGTATTTACGCGCTCTATTTTGATCCCACCTTCACCCCGCCCGCCACCGCTCCCAATGCCGGCACCACCTATCACACCGAAAATCATTACGCCGCCGTGCCGCAGCTCTTTCTGACGCACGCATTGGCCAACACGCCGGTGACGGTGGGCTTGGGAATCTACGCGCCCTATGGCCTGGGCGTGACCTGGCCGCAAGACACCGGCTTCCGTTCCATCGCCACCGAGGGCCAGTTGACCTACCTCCGCTTCAATCCCGTCGTGGCGGTGAAGTTGCCGGCGCACTTCTCGCTCGCCGCCGGTGCGATGGTGGATTACGGCCAGCTGCAACAGGAACAAGGACTGCGCGTTTTTCCGACCGGAAACTACTTTCGCTTCACCGGCGAGGGATGGAGCGTCGGCTACAATCTCGGACTACTCTGGCAACCGTACGAAATGTTTTCCTTTGGGGCCACTTTCCGCAGCGCCACACCCTTTACGATGAAAGGCGAGACGGAGTTTGAACGGCTACCCATCATTCAACCCACCTCGCGGTCCGCCCAAGCGGACTTCAAGTTTCCGCTCACCGCCGTCGTCGGGCTCTCCTTTCGCCCCACGCCCAAATGGAACATTGAATTCAACGCCGACTACACGGACTGGAGCAGCTTCGGAACAACCAGCATCCAGCAGGACAACCCTCCCTTTCCCCTCCAATCGGTCGTCCCGGTTACCTTGCGCTGGAACCCAAGTTGGATTTACGAGTTTGGGGTCACGCGCTATTTCACCAACGGCTGGCACGCCAGCGCCGGTTATGTCTTCAATCAAAGTTCGGTCCCCGACGACTATTACAGCCCGCTCGCTGCGGATCTGGATCGCCACTTCTTCAGTGCTGGCTTTGGGTGTAGCGGCAAGCGCTTCAACTTTGATGTCGCGTATCAGTTCGGCTATGGCCCCGCTCACATCGTCACCGGCAGCACGCCCTCTTCGTCACCCGGACAATTCGCCGGTCAAACCGCCGACGGTACGTATGACTTCATCAGCCACGCCATCTTCGTGACCGTGGGCGTAAAATTCTGAGCCGTTAGACCGAATTCCGAAATTGCATGGCCCCCAGAGAACACAAAGAACACAGACACAGGGACAGGAAGTAATTTCAAAGGGGAAAAATCTGCCCCCGGCTTCCTTCAGCCTCCGCTCATCCGGCTTTGCGTTCTTTTGCGGCCAACTTCGGTTTTCCGGATTGAGTTTCAGCGCTGGATGCGCGCCGAGCCACCTTGGGCAAATGCCTTCACCTGTTCGACCGTGGCCATCGTTGTGTCGCCGGGGAACGTGGTGAGCAACGCGCCGTGCGCCCAGCCGAGGTTCACCGCTTCCTGCTCGCTCGCGCCGCTCAACAGGCCGTAGAAAAATCCGGCTGCATAACCATCGCCCCCCCCGACGCGATCAATCACATCCAATTCGCACATCGGCGAGGTGTAGGTCTTGCCATTCACCCAGGCGACCGCAGCCCAATTGTGGCGATTGGTCGAACGAACTTCCCGCATCGTCGTAGCCACGGCCTTGATGTGCGAATGTTTCCTGGCGACGTTTCCCATCATGCTGAAGAACGCGCTGGGATCCAGCTTGCTCTGCGCGTGAACTTCCGGACCGGGAATGCCGAGGCCAAGTTGCAAATCCTCCTCGTTGCCGACGAGCACGTCCACGTGCTTCACGATGCGGTCGAGGACTTTCACGGCCCGGTCGTGACCGCCGACAATGTTCCAAAGCTTGGCCCGATAATTCAGATCGAACGACGTCACCGCGCCGGCTTTCTTTGCCGCTTTCATCCCTTCGATGATCACTTCCGCCGTGGTCTCGGACAGCGCCGCAAAAATGCCGCCACTGTGAAACCAACGCACGCCGCCGCCAAAGATTTCCTTCCACTTGAAATCGCCGGGCTTGAGCTGTGCGGCCGCCTCGTTGCAGCGGTTGTAGAACACCACCGGCGCCCGAACGCCCTGGCCGCGATCGGAATACACCGTGGCCATGTTCGGACCGTGAACGCCGTCATGTTTGAAATGCTTGTAGAACGGTTTCACACCCATCGCCCGCACGCGCTCGGCAATCAGATCGCCGATGGGATAATCCACCATCGCCGCCGCAATGCCGGTCTTAAGCCGGAAGCAATCGGCGAGATTGGCTGCGCAATTGAATTCCCCGCCGCTGACGTGGATGTCGCAGTGCGTGGCCTTGCGAAACGGGACGATGCCGGGGTCGAGCCGGTGAACGAGCGCGCCAAGGGACAGGAAGTCCAGCGCGCCAGAGTTTTTGATGTTTAAGCCGTGAGCCATGATGAATTAGTTGGTTATGGATTCAACTATCGCCAGCAATGTGACGGGTCAGCGACCCCTCGGTCAAGCGCCTTGGAGCTTCGCCGGTACGAGGCGCGGCACCAATAGGTGGATCATCAACAGCGCCGCCAGATAGGCCGAGCCGGCAATCATGAAAATGGATTCGTAGCTGCCCGTCGCCTGGAGAATGGCGCCCACCAGCATGGCGATGAACATGCCGCCCACGGCCCCAGCGGTGCCGCCGATGCCCACGACCGAGCCCACCGCCTTGCGCGGAAACATGTCGGACGTGAGCGTGTATAGATTGGCCGACCATCCTTGATGAGCCGCCGCGGCGAGGGAGATCAGCGCCACCGCCAGCCACTTGTCGGCCACGTTCGCGGCAAAGATGACCGGCACCACGGACAAGGCGCAGATCAACATGGCGATCTTGCGCGCCCGGTTTGGACTCCAGCCCCACTTGAGGAATCTTCCGGACAACCAGCCGCCACCGATGCTGCCCACGTCCGCCACAATGTAAATCAGCACCAGCGGCAGGCCGATGTTCTTCAGGTCGAACCCGTGCTTCTTGCCCAGAAAATCCGGAATCCAGAAGAGGTAGAGCCACCAGATCGGATCCGTCATGAATTTACCTACCGCAAAAGCCCATGTCTGGCGGTGTAGCAACAAGCGGCGCCACGGAATCTTCATCGGCGGATCCGGCGGGTCACTGCGGATGTAGGCGAGTTCGGAGGCATTCAAGTGCGGGTGATTGTCCGGCGGACGATAGACCATCAGCCACCATCCGACCCAGATAAAGCCCAGTGCACCGGTGAGAACGAATGCCCACTGCCAGCCCCAATGCAACGCGATCCATGGCACGACCAGCGGCGTGACCAACGCGCCGACGTTGGTGCCGGAATTAAAAATGCCGGTCGCCAGCGCGCGCTCCTTTTTCGGAAACCAGTCCGCGACGGTCTTGATGGAGGCCGGAAACGCGCCCGCCTCGCCCAGGCCGAGGGCGAAGCGCGCCAATGCCAAACCCACCGCCCCGCCGGTCAAGACCACCACAGCGAAGCCCGTTTTCGCGTCGAGGTTCAGCACCGGAATCCGCCACGTCGTCACGAAACCGGCGAGCCCGTGCGCCATGGCCGCGATGCTCCAGAGCGTCACCGAAATGGCAAAGCCCCGCCGGACCCCAATGCGATCCATGAACCGCCCGGCAAAGAGAAAGCCGATCGCGTAGGCCAGTTGGAAGCAGAACACGATGGACGAGTAAATCCTTTCATCCGACCAGCCGAAGGCCGTCACCAGCGTGGGCTTGAGGATGCCGATGACTTGGCGATCCACATAATTGATGATGGCTGCGAACAACAGCAGCACGCAGATCATCCACCGATAGTTTCCAATCCGGAGTTTGCTTTCGCCGGTCGCGGTTATGGTTTCTGAAAACATACTAATGAAACCCTGGGATAGGCGGCACCGTTTTGAACAAGCCTGCGACGCTGCGAAGATATTCCCCCTCGCCCCCGCGGCGGGGGAGAGGGCCGGGGTGAGGACGAATCCACTATGGGCTGCGACGAACTTCTTGGTAGCGGACACGCAATGTCCTTATGTTAGTGAAAGGTCCCACCGACGATTCAACGCCTTCCGAGCCTTTTCTGCATTAATAATTCATGATGACACGAGGCAGGCCGCTTGGGCAAGCGCAAGCTGTCGGCGATGGGAGAGGACGCGCTGATGTGCGGCATAGCGGGCCTGTTTCACCCCTTCCGTCCCCTGGTTCCGCCGATGCGCAGCCTGCGGGCGATGACCGACGCGCAGCGCCATCGCGGACCGGACGGCGAAGGCTTCCACGCGGAG
>JANOHH010000114.1:0-1628 GCA_031406395.1 Verrucomicrobiota bacterium
GGACCCGCCAACTGCATCGCTCCGCCGAGCGGTATGGTGGAGTGGTGGCCGCTCGATGTAGTCGTGGGTGTTTCGGGTCTTTGCCACGTTGAAAATCGCCTTGGAACACCAACCGCAAATCCAACTTACTCCCTGCTCCGGCTTCACCCGCATTCAGGCCGCAAGCATCAGATCCGCATTCACCTCGCGCACATCGGGCATCCCATCGTCGGGGACAAGCTTTATGGCGGCGACGAGGACTTATATATGGCGCTGGTCGAGCACCGAGTGACGGCGGAACAACGAGCGAGGTTGCTCCTGCCGAATCAAGCTTTGCACGCGTATGCCGTGCGTTTCAACTGGCGCGGGGTGCAAGTGGAATTTCGCTGTCAGCCGGAAAAGGGGTTCGCGGATTTTTTAGCCTCGAATCATGCGGGCTGAGGAGATCGGCGACCAACTGGGTGCAACCGAGGATAGTATTGTCCTGGGGCAGCCGCATGTAAATCTGGTAGGGTTGTCGCGCTGCGACGACCTGCGCCGCGTGCAACGGCGCTTCGTATTTACCGTAGACTCGCGCCAACACGAAAGTGTTCCGGCCCCGCACGGGCCGGCGGTCGGCGCAGCGCACAGACCCTACCGCGGCCCATCTATTACACGCTTTTGCATCGTGTGTCCTGTTACGCCTCCGTGCACACATTGACAGTCTAGGCGCACACGATATACTGGGCGGCCTTTTATGAACAAACATCCGCATGTGGCTGTGGTCGGGGCGACGGGTGCCGTCGGCATCGAAATGATCAAAACGCTGGAGAAGCGCAATTTCCCGGTCGGGAAGTTGACACTGCTCGCTTCCGCCCGCTCCGTGGGCAAGAAGTTGAAGTTTCGCGGAGCCGACGTTGCGGTCACCGAACTCAGCAAGGATTCGTTCGCCGGCATTGACATTGCGCTGTTCAGCGCGGGCGGCGGCATCTCGAAGGAATTCGCACCCATCGCCGCCAAGGCCGGTTGCGTGGTCGTGGATAACTCCAGCGCCTTCCGCATGGACGAAGCGGTGCCGCTGGTCGTACCGGAAATCAATGCCGCCGATGTCAAGCAGCACCAGGGCATTATCGCCAACCCCAATTGCACGACGGCCATCACCCTCATGGCGCTGTACCCGTTGCATCAAGCTTTCGTAGTGAAACGGATTTTTGCTTCAAGCTATCAAGCCGTTTCCGGCACGGGCGCAAAAGCGATCGAGGAACTTGAACGGCAAGTTAGTCAGATCGTGAACCAGCAGCCGGTGACGAAGGAGGTCTATCCGCACCAGATCGCCTTCAACGTGTTGCCGCAAGTGGATTCCTTCCTGCCGTCGGGCTACACAAAGGAGGAGATGAAGATGGAAAACGAAGGTCGTAAGATCATGCACCATCCGGCCTTCCGGGCCAGCGTGACCTGTGTCCGCGTCCCCGTTTACCGCTCCCACTCCGTGGCGGTGAGCGCTGAATTTGAGAAACCGGTGACGGTGGAAGCCGCGCACGCCAAGAGCCGGCGGCGTGACACGCTTCCCCTGCGGGCGGACACGGCGGTGATGCTGGCGACGCGCTTCGCAAACAAGCTGCCGAGCGCACGAGCGTTTGCGATGCCGAGGAACGACGACCTGGCCGACA
>JANOHH010000215.1:0-3086 GCA_031406395.1 Verrucomicrobiota bacterium
AGCACCTTGCGCAGGTTGGCCACCTCGGCCCGAATGGAACTGACCGGCTGGTAGCCGAGCACCGCAAGAATTTTCGCGGACGAGATATGATAATCGCGCTTGTCGAGCGTGTCGGTGACCTTGATTTCGACGTTGAGATCCTTCAGCTCCCCTTGGATGACTTTTGCAATCTCAATGACCTTCAAATTCTCAAAGCCGAAATTGAATGTCCGTCCATTGATCAACTTCGGATCGGTTTGCGTGAGGATACCGTACAAGTTGATGGCGTCGCTCATGCCGACGTTGGGTCGCCGCTGCTCCCCGCCGTGCACGGTGATGACGCGCTTGCGGACGGCATCGGCGGTCAGCTTGTTAACCGTGAGATCGAACCGCTGGCGCGGCGAATAGCCGCAGATGGTGGCCGGCCGGATGTTCACCGTGCAGAAATCCGCCGAGGCCGCCGCCGTAACGAGCCATTCGGAGAGCATTTTGTATTTCGAATAAAAGGTGATCGGCTCGGGTTCGAGCCCTTCGGTCACGTCCGCACAATCCTTGATCCCGAACACGCTGCTGGAGGAAGCGTTGATGAACCGCTTCACGCCGGCCGCGCGCGCCTGCGCCAACAACAGCCCCACCGCGTCGAAATTCACCTGCCGCGTCAACACCTCATCAATGTCGCCCGTTGGGTCGTTCGAGATGGCGGCCAGGTGGATAATGGTGTCCATGCCTTTCACCGCCTGCGCAACCACCGCCGGATCCCGCAGATCGCCTCGCACGAGCTCAAAGCGTCCCTGCCATTGCGGGAAGGCCTTGTCGGCTTTGAGCGCATCGAGCCCCGCGTCCGTGTACAACATCAGGTCCAGCACCCGCACCTGATGACCGAGGGCCAGTAAATGCGGCGTCAATCGCGCGCCCACGTAACCGAATCCGCCGGTGACGAGAATTTTATTCGAGGTCATAAATCAAGGCTTGTGGATGTAATCCACCGGTTGTTTTTTCAATTCTTCCAAATGGCGCAAAATCCAAGCGATCGTTTCGTCGATCCCTTGATCCAGCGAGATGGCAGCCTGCCAGCCAAGCGTGCTGCGGGCTTTGGTGCTGTCGAGCAGGTAGGCGGCGTCCTTACCGGGCCGGTCCCCGACGACTTCCACCACGTCCTCGAACTTCACGCCCATGCGCCCGCAGATACGCTCAACGAGTTCGCGGATGGAAAGGGAAAGGTCGGTGGAAAAGTGATACGTCTCACCGGGGGGAGCCTGGCGGGCGACCCGCAACGTGCCCTCCGCCACATCGCGCGCGTGAATGAACGACCGCACCGAACGCCCGCCGCCGTGAAGCTGGAGCTTGCGCCCGAGCTGGATAAAGAAAATTGTGCGCGGAATGATGCGATACAGCTGCTGGCCCGGCCCGTAAACATTCGCCGCCCGCGTGAAGACCACCGGGAATTTGTAGTTCTTGAAGAACGTCATCAGATGCAAGTCGCAGGCCGCGCGCGAGGCCGCATAGGGCGTACTGGGATTGAACGGCGCATTTTCGGTTACGTTGCCGCTGCAACTGCCGTAGACCTCTGGCGTGGTGACGTGAACATATTTCTTGATGAAGGCAAAGTGGCGAAGCTGGTCGTGCAAGCGGACGTTCGCCACGACGTTGGTTTGATACCATTGATCGGGATGTAGCCAGCTTTCGGCCACCATGCTTTGCGCGGCAAAATTGACGATATAATCCGGCTGGAAATCGCGGATGGCGGCCACAAGCCGGTCCGTGTCCTGGTTCAAATCCAATTGTTGAAACTGAAACTTGGCCGCCGCCGGCCGTTGGGCAGGCCATCGGTAAGGGAGGAATACGGGGTCAAGTTCCCTTGAGCGGCTCGTGCCGATTACTTCATCCGCGCGCGCCAACAGAAATTCCACAAAGCTCGCTCCGGTGAACGAGTTGCTGCCGATTACGAAAAATTTATCCGCCATGATGATTCCCGTTCTCCCTTTGTTTAAGAGTCGCTTAAAAACAAAAGTGAACGGGGAAGATTTCAATTTTCCGGCTTTTTGCAACTCTATTCAACCTACCTATTCAACCTACCCGACCATTTGCGCCGGTGAGCATTTCGGCGCAGTCATCGACCACCGCGATTCCAGAATGGCCGTCCATTCCGGCAGGCAGCCCGGACGCGAAGAATCGAAACTGGTGAAACGCACTCCTGCGCGCGCCGACCGGTCCCGGTTGGGGTCTTCAGGAACAAGCTGCCAGCCCCGCGCAACTGGCGTCCCAGGGTTGCTGATCTATCATGATGAAGCGCAGGTTTACGAGGTTGGGGTTTTCCGCCCCGAGGGAGGCTTGGGTGATGTCGATCAAGAGAATGCAAAACACAGCCGATAATGGCTTGGTATTTTCCCCATCCGTATCTCATCTCTGTCGGCTTGGTGTTTTTCATCTGATTCCGGCAGCGGTGATGGCTTCGGAGATGGTTTGGATGCCCATCGGCTGGTAGGCATCGAAAGGGCCATCGGCGCTGCCGGCGGGCCAAGTAGTGGGATCAGCGTATCGGCCGTCGTCTTGGTATTCCTTTTGCAGGCGCGCGATCTCGGCTTTCAATTCGGCGAACTTCGCGGCCACGGCAGGCTGTTCGGCCTCGGCTTCAAAGTAGAGGAGATTGTGCTGCTCGGTCGGATCCTTGGTGAGATCGAACAGCTCGTAGACGTTCTTTTTCCAGTAGTAAATCAGCTTGTGCGTGGCCGTGCGGACGCCGAGGTGGGCGGCGGTGTGGTGGTGGCCGGGGTCGTGATAGTAGCGGTAGTAGAAACTCGTGCGCCAGTCGGCGGGTGGTTCACCGCGCAGCAGCGGAACGAGCGAACGACCTTGCATCGAGGCCGGGATCGACAAGCCGGCGAGGTCCAGGAAGGTGGGTGCGAGATCAATGTTCGCCACGAACTGCGCCGGGACGATGCCCGCTTTGATGCCCGGGCCGCGGGCGAGGAGCGGGACATTCAGGCCCGGCTCATACATGAAGCTCCCTATCGAATCAGAACAATTCCGTCACCACGTCGTTAGCCTCTACTCCGATGTCGAAGACACAGAGTTGCTGCTCGCGTTCGTCCGACCGCCGGTCATCG
>JANOHH010000246.1:0-3168 GCA_031406395.1 Verrucomicrobiota bacterium
GCCAGCAGCCAGGCGACCGGCACGGCCCAGAACGGCAGCAGCAGCAGGGAATGCGTGGCGCCGCGGTGGTGCAGCAGGTACTCGACCGGGCCGAAGAAACCGATGACGAAATCGAGGTCGGGCGCCGCGCAGGCGAAAAACCCGGCGGCCACCCGGCGCGGGAGCGAGCGCGGCGGGAGATCCTTCGGCGCGGTCGCGCGCGCGAGCAACGCCCCCGAAAGGGCATGGGTTAAGGTATCTAAGCGGCCCTCTTTTTACTTTGGGCGTGCCGGAGCGCCGCCGCTGCGTCCTCGTAAATCGAGCGGCGATGGCCGACGGCCATGATGGCGACCGTCCTCGCGCGTCCGTCCACGCGGTAGACGATGCGGAAGCGGCGCACCCGGAACTTGAGGTATCCCTTCAGTTCGCGCTTGAGAGGTTCGCCGCGCGCGGGATCGAGCGCGATCGCGCGAATCGCTTCGCGGATGCCGCGCTTCAGGTCCGGGGAAAGATGGCGCATACGTTCGGCAACTTGCGGCGGGATGACGGGGCGCCAGGGCGCCACTACCGCCGGCGCTTTCCCGGCGGCTGCAGCGGAACGCTGAACACCGCCTCGAACGAGCGGCCCTTGCCGCCTCTCGCGAGGTAGCGCTCGCTCGCGCGGATCTGCGCCATCAAGTCCGGATCGCTCAGCACGTCCAGCGTTTCCTTCAGGCGCGCGTACTCGTCGACGTTGACCAGCATCGCGGCCGGCCGGCCGTTGCGCGTGACGACGACTTCCTCCTCGCGATCCAGAACCCCGGCCACCAGCTCGGGCAGGCGCGGCTTTTCCACGGTCGCATGTGATGCTGCTGCTCGATACGCAAGTCGCGATCTGGTGGCTCGTCGGCAGCCGCAGGCTGGGCGGGCCGGCGCGAAAACTGCTCGCCGAATCGGCCTGCGTATTGTCCGCGGCCAGCGTCTGGGAAGTCGCCATCAAGCACCGCCTCGGCAAACTGCGCGTCGGGCCGGCGCTGTTTCGCGATCGCATGATCGCCGCAGGCGCCGAGATGCTGGCGGTGTCCGACGGGCATGCCATCGAAACCGCTGCATTGCCGCGCCATCACGACGACCCCTTCGACCGTATGCTGATCGCGCAGGCACGCGTGGAAAGATTACGTGCCGTTTCCGCGGACAAGGCCTGGCGGGATTACGAACTCGATCTCGCAGTCATCTGACGGATAAAAACGGATAGGAAAGTCTATCCGCCCCGGACTGCCCGACACACTGACCTGCGGCGAGACCGGGCATCCTCAGGTGCTGATCGAGGCCTACCTCAAGGGAGCTTGAACAGCTTTCGCGCGTTGTCCTCGAAGATCATCTTCTTCTGCGCGGCGGTGAGCCAGCCGAAGCCTTCGATCAGCGGGCGGATGTCGTCGAAGGTGGTGCCGGTTTCCGGATTGACCGACGATCCCACCATTGAGTTGCGCATCGGCCAGAACACCGAGGCGGACGAAGTTTTCGGGCGCGTGACGGACGGGGTGTGGGGTGCGCCGTTGTACGGCGGGCGTCCGGTGGCCAACCCACCGTCCGGTGGCGATTACACCGTAATCATTCCCGGAACGGTCGGGGATGCTTCCCTTCCCGCCGGGGATGGTTATGCGACCATGCATGTGGGAGCGGATGGCTTGGCGACGATGAGCGGTATCTTGGCCGACGGGACAAGGTTTGCGCAAAGCGCGTATGTGACCGCCCAAAGCGACTGGCCGTTGTATGTGTCGCTGTATTCGGCCAAGGGTGTGGTCGTGAGTTGGTTACACTTCGCTGATTTCGCTGGCAGTGACGTGAGCGGGACGTTGGTGTGGGTCAAGCAAGCCGGTGCGAGTGCGACCAGTTATCCGGTCGGATTTACCAACGAGACCACGGCGGTAGGGTCGTTGTATGTGCCGCCGGCGGCGGACGCGAAGGTTTTGAACTTGTCGAGCGCGGGGTTGAGTTTCAGTGGCGGGGATCTGGGGGCGAACTTCAACAATGTCTTGAGTGTCAACGCCGGCAGCTCGGTGGTAAACCTGAGTCCGAATCCGTTGACGTTCACGTTTGCCCCCACGCTCGGAAGTTTCACCGGCCAGGTGGCGGAGCCGGGGACGGGCGTCGTCCATGCGTTCGGCGGGGTGGTGTTGCAGAAACAAAACGCGGGCGCCGGCTTCATGTCAGGCGTCAAGACAAGCAGCCGGGTCGTGCTCACCGCACCATAAGTCCGACAATAACAAAGATCGAAGCCGTCTCTCGGATCCATCGCTTGGGGCGTGGCGACGGATGAATTACTGCAGTCCGAGAACTTGCTTCCCCGCCGGGGTGATCATCGAGTGATGCCACGCAGGATCCCAGACGATTTCCACATGCGCATCGTCAACCCCGGGAAGGTTCAGCAGCTTCACCTGAGCGTCACCGGCGATCGCCGGGCCCATGCCGCAACCGGGCGCGGTCAGCGTCATCTTCACGTCCACCCGGCTGTTGCCATTGGGGAGCTTCGCGAGTTGCATGTCATAGACGAGACCGAGGTCAACAATGTTGACCGGAATCTCCGGATCGAAGCAGGTCCGCAACGTGTCCCACACCAGTTTCTCATCCAAGTTTCCTGAAACTGGTTCGGGCCCGGCAGGTTTGGGTAGGTCGAGCCCCAGTGCATCCGCGTCTTGGGCCGCCAGGCGGAAAAGTCCGCCCAAGGCCTGCACGGTGTAACTGCCGCCGAGCGTCTGGGTGATATGCACGGTCGTGCCGGCAGGCAGGGTGGTGGTGCTGCCGGCGGGTATCTGTACGGCGTTACAATCACGCTTCAGTTCAACGGAGGTGGTTTCGTTCATAAAGTCAGCGGGACTTTCGCCCGCTTAGGTCACGAAGTGATTAAATCATACGCCTGCCAAATGACCAAGTGATTAGCTCAACCGCCACTTTGGCTGGCTGAAATTCTTTTCATTTCGCGACTTGACCGATGCCTTCCAGCGAGCTATTAGTGCCCTCGTTATCAACATATTCCACAACCCGCAAACCATATGACACTGACAAAGCGCGATTTGGTCATTCGTATCAGCAACGAGACGGGCTTGGTACAGCGAGAAGTGTTCGACGTGATTCAAAAGATGTTGGATCACATCTCCGAATGCCTTGCCAATGGCGACAAGGTGGAACTCCGCAATTTTGGTGTCTTTG
>JANOHH010000267.1:0-1328 GCA_031406395.1 Verrucomicrobiota bacterium
GCCAGCAGCAGCGCGAGCCATTGACGCCATCGCCTACGGAACGCCATGCATTGATGATGCACCGGCGTGGGCGAAGTTCCAATCTCCGACGTCCGCCTCCTGGCTGTCGTATACGCTCCTCAGACAAGGGCGGTGCACTCAGTTCCCGGATCCCCTTGGTGATCGTTACCCGAGACAAACCACAGGCGTGGCTTACGAGTGTCACGCCACCATATCCTATCTGTGTGGCTTCGGAAGCGGCCATCATCCGCCTGGCCCGTTCATTCAAGTGTGGCCAAATTCGATCCAATTTCGCCTTGATCTCAACCACTGATGCCATGCTAGAGTGAAGTTATCAAAACACAACAACATGTAAATGTTAATTATTGACGCGCCCTTAGCCTTGGCCGCGGCCATCGGACTGGAGGGCGGAGAAACCGTCCAATGGGAACTGCTGGACCGGGGCGAACTGCATTTGGTCCGGCTCGAGGTCCAACCCCCGACCACCCGCCGTCGGGCCGCCCGAACGCGCTCATAACGCTCATTTTTCCCCGCCGCAGGCCGACCGCGACCGTTTTGCGCCCCTGCCAACGCATCCCCGCGCCCCGTCCCCATTGGGCGCTCCGCTTTTGGGACAAGCTCTAGTTATGAGCAAACCGAAACCATCCTCGCCACCGAGCGACGGCGGCAGTGCCGCCCCGACAGACACGCCTACTTTTCGGAGCAACCCGGAAGTGGATGCGAAGATTGATGCCTACATCAAAGAGAACCCGAAATATTGGAACTATGTCCAAGCCATGCCCCGCGAGCGTCTCGAACGCTCGGTCGTCCTGAACGAGGTGCGTGAACTCGACCGCCAGCAGCGCATCCGGGAAGGTGTCCTGAAACAAATCAATCGGAATCCCGAAATGAAGCGGGCTTACGAGCTTCTGGTGAAGGATCTGCCGGAAGACCAGAAGGAGGGAGTCATCGCCCAAATCGGTCGGACCGCCCGCCGTGCGGTCGCCCGCGTGCAGGGGCAGGCGCAAACAAAGGGGGAGGCCGTCACCGCTTGAAGCCGCCGTCGCGCCCCGGCTTGGCTTTCCAAGCCGGGGATACGGCGGTGACGCCTTGCGTAATTCGTCTCCCAAGCGCATACTCAACCCAAGTTATTCCTAGCACGGAACTTGCTAGTTTGGTTGGTGAGTTGCTGCAAGGAATCGAACAAACCTCGCAGAATTGTATGGAACACCCGGTTGTGTATGTCGCCCGTGTGACCAAGTTCTTGGATCGTTTGATTCAAGAGCATGGGGAGTATCTTTTCGTCGGTTTTGTCTTCCTCTGTCTCCTCATCATCACCTGGATTGTTG
>JANOHH010000304.1:0-5266 GCA_031406395.1 Verrucomicrobiota bacterium
AGGGAAATTACCGTGCAACCCGTTTCCCCTCCCGAGGGCAGATGAAACGCCCAGCTTGACCAAAGCGCAGAAGCTGCCTATGGTTATTTCGCTGTGTGGCGAAATACAGAAATAGACTATGCGTGAGTTCATGAATATCACCAAGGCGCTGGCGGACGAAAACCGCGTCCGCACTTTGTTGGCGTTGCGAAAGGGCGAGCTGTGCGTCTGCCAGATCACCGAACTGTTTGGCCTCGCCCCGTCCACCATCTCGAAACACCTGTCCATTCTGTTTCAGGCGGGCCTCGTGGAATCACGCAAGGAGGGCCGCTGGATTTATTACCAGTTGCCGGGCAAGAACGCTCCGGTGGTGGTGCGCGAGGCGTTGGATTGGATTCAGAAGGCGCTCGCCGACAACCCGCAGGTTTTGGCCGACAACCAACAGCTCAGAAAGATTCTGAAGCAGGACCCCGCTGAATTATGCCAACGCCAATGTCGCAAGTGAAACCTACCGTCCTCATCCTCTGCACCGGCAATTCGTGTCGCAGTCATCTCGCTGAAGGCATCCTGCGCGCGGCCGCGGGCGATTCGCTCAATGTGCAGAGCGCGGGCGCGAAACCCGCCGGTTACGTCCATCCGCTCGCCATCCAGGTGATGCAAGAGATCGGCATAGATATTTCTGCGCATCACTCCAAGCATATGAACGACTTTTTGTACCAATCGGTGGAAACCGTCATCACCGTCTGCGGGAATGCGGATCAGGCTTGCCCGATGTTTCCCGGCCAGGTGAACCGGCATCATTGGGGCTTCGACGACCCGGCCCATGCCACTGGCACAGACGCGGAAAAGCTGGCGGTGTTCCGCCGCGTGCGGGACGAAATCAAGATGGTGTTCGAGGCGTACGCCGCCGGGCGTCGCGATCAAGTGAAGGCAATTCAACCGACCTAAACAAAGACGCAAAAATTATGAGCCAGACATTGACCCAAGACAAAGAACAGGCCGTTCGCGAAATGGTGCGCGGCGGTTACGCGAAAATCGCAGTAGAGACCTCCGCCGGTTGCGGCACGCCGGGCGTGTCGTGCTGCGGGTCCGCGCCGCCGGATGCCGATAAGCTCGCCCGCGAACTCGGCTATTCGGTGGACGAACTCCAGTCGCTGCCGGACGGGGCCAACATGGGTCTGTCCTGTGGCAACCCCGCCGCGCTTGCTGCTTTGAAGCCCGGCGAAACGGTGCTCGACCTTGGCAGCGGTGGTGGCTTCGATATTTTCATCGCCGGCCGCAAGGTGGGTCCGACCGGGCGCGCCATTGGCGTGGACATGACGCCGGAGATGCTGGCCAAGGCGCGGCGGAACACGGCGCCCTACCGCGAGTTAACGGGGATGGACAACGTGGAGTTCCGGCTCGGCGAAATCGAACATCTGCCCGTGGCGGACAGCAGCGTGGACGCCATCATCTCAAACTGCGTCATCAATCTCTCGCCCGACAAAGCGCAGGTGTGGCGAGAAATTGCGCGCGTGCTCAAGCCTGGCGGCCGCGTGGCGGTCTCCGACATGGCGTTGCTCAAGCCGCTGCCGGCGGCCGTGCTTAAAATGGTTGAAGCGCTGATTGGCTGCGTCGCCGGTGCGGCGCTCGCCAGTGATACCGAACGCTGGGTGCGTGAGGCGGGACTGACCGACATCGTGCTCAGGCCCAAGGCGGAATACGTCGAGGCGATGACGGGTTTTGAAGACCCGCTCTACAAGCAAATCGTCGAGCATCTGCCGGGGGGAGCGAAGCCGGGTGATTACATCGTGAGCCTCGAAGTACAGGCGCGCAAGCCGGACGCGGATTGCTGCGGTGACGAGTGCTGCAAATCATGAGCAAGCCAAATCAGACCGCGCCCGACGCGGTGGCCAAGAACATGTCCTTCCTGGACCGTTACCTGACGGTCTGGATTTTTGCCGCCATGGGGCTCGGCGTGTTGCTGGGCCACTTCGTGATTGCCGACCCGGCCGGGTTCTTCGCCCCCATGACCGTGGGCACCACCAATCTGCCCATCGCGATTGGCCTGATCCTCATGATGTATCCGCCGCTGGCCAAGGTGAAATATTCCCAACTGCCCAAGGTCTTCGCCGATACCCGCATTCTCACGCTTTCCCTCGTGCAGAACTGGATCGTCGGACCAGTGCTGATGTTTCTGCTCGCCGTGTTGTTCCTGCGCGACAAGCCGGATTACATGGTGGGCCTCATCCTTGTGGGCATCGCTCGCTGCATTGCGATGGTGCTCGTGTGGAATCAACTCGCGAAGGGCAGCAACGAATACGCTGCCGGGCTCGTGGCGTTGAACAGCATTGCGCAGATTCTGTTCTACAGCTTTTACGCCTGGCTGTTCATCACGGTGCTGCCGCCCTACTTCGGTTTGAAGGGCGCGGTGGTGCCGGTTCAGATGAGCGATATTTTTTGGAGCGTGATGATCTATCTCGGCATCCCGTTCGCCGCGGGCGTCTTGAGCCGGGTGCTGCTGGTGACGCTCAAGGGCGAGGATTGGTATGAGCGCGTATTCATCCCGCGCATCTCGCCCCTCACCCTCACCGCGCTGCTCTTTACGATCGTCGTGATGTTCACGTTCAAGGGGGACGCGATCGTGCAACTCCCGCTCGATGTGTTGCGCATTGCGATTCCGCTGGTGCTCTATTTTGCGATCATGTTCCTGGTGAGCTTTGTGATGGCGAAACGGTTGGGAGCGGATTATCCGCGTTCCGCCACGCTCGCTTTCACCTCGGCGGGGAACAATTTTGAACTCGCCATCGCCGTGGCCATCGCGATCTTTGGGTTGAAGTCCGACGTGGCCTTCGCAGCCGTCGTCGGCCCGCTGATCGAGGTTCCGGCTTTAATCGGCCTCGTGCACGTCGCCTTCTGGTTTCGGCGCCGTTTTTAGTCCGGGAAAAAACCTTGAACTCGGCCAGCAACAACCGGCACGCTGCCGTGCCGTCACGATTCCGGTCCGCCAACCCACTATGAATCGCATCTCCCTCGGCAAACTCCTGCCATGGCTGGCGGTCGCCGTCGTCGCCAGTGGGGAATGTGCGGCGTGATCCCCGTTTGCGCACGCAGGGTCAGATTTGATTTCGCCACGCGATCCTTCCGCTCAATGCCGGTGCCGGTGGTGAATATCCGGATAATGCGGGTGGATGTGCGTTAGTTCCTCGTGCCGATGCGAGTGCGAGTGCGGTTCCCCCGGCGGATCACCGGGCGCATGAACGTGTTGGTGATGCTCGTCGTGCGTGTGCCGATGGTCATGCACCAGCGCTTCATGGCGATGCGCATGCGCGTGCCGCTCGGTCAGGTGCAGCCAAACTCCGGCGGCCATAAGCAGGGCGGCGATCAGAAATCCCGCGCTCATTGCATCGCCGAGAAATGCGACCGCCACGGTGGCGCCCACGAACGGCGCCGTTGAGAAATAAGCCCCGGTTCGCGCGGTGCCGATGTGCCGCAGCGCCAGCACGAACAAGGTCAGACTGAGTCCGTAGCCGAAGAAGCCGATCAAACCCACGCCGAGCAACACGGAAGGGCCGGGAAACTTCCCGCCCAGAGCGAGCCCCAGCCCGGTGTTGACGCTCCCGGCAAGCAGACCTTTTAGCATCGCGATTTGCACCGGGTCGCCCGCCGAAACTTTGCGCGTGAGGTTGTTGTCCACCGCCCAGGCGAAACACGCCCCCACGATGGCCAGTGAACCCCACGCCCCACCCGCCTCGGGCCGGCCCAGCCACGACAGGCAGACTCCGCCCGCCGCAATCAGCGCCATGCCCCACGCAATGCGCGCGTCGAAGTTCTCCTTGAAGACGAACCACGCCAGCAGCGCAGTGAACACGCCTTCCAGATTGAGCAGCAGTGACGCGCTGGACGCGGGCGTCTGCGCCAGGCCCCACATCAGCAAAAACGGACCGACCACGCCGCCACTGATAATGGCCCCGGCGAGCCAGGACGCATCCGTGCGTTTCAAAGCCGCTTCGCGCGAACCGGGTTGTCGGCGACCCAGCCCGAGCCAGGAGTACGCGCCCAACCCAAGTCCCGAACCGAGATAGAGCAATCCGGCCAGCAACACCGGTTCGACGTGGGGTGACACACTCTTCGCCAACGGCGTGCTCAGGCCGAACAGCCCCGCGGCCAGCAGCGCAAATCCGACGCCCTTCCGGTGGTGGCCGCTCTCACTCATGGTTTCGATTCCGCGGCCGGCTTGCTTGGCAACACCAACACTTTGTCCACGCGATGCCGGTCCATGTCGAGCACCTCGAAGACATAGCCTTGGGTCTCGAACGTCTCGCCTTCCTTTGGCACGCGGCCGAGGGTTTTGACGACAAAGCCCGCGAGGGTTTGGTAGGCGGTATTGGCCTCCCCGCCGAATCTGAATCCGGGCAAGGCCTGCTCCACCGCGGCCAGATCGATCATCGCGTCAATCAGCCAGGACCCGTCATCGCTTTTCCGGGCTTCGGGTTTGGCGCGTTCGCCTTGCGACGGGAACTCGCCCACCACCGCTTCCATCACGTCGTTCAGCGTCACTAGCCCGACGAGGCTGCCGAATTCGTCCGTCACCAGCGCGATGTGTTTCCCGCTTTGCTTGAACGTCTCGACGAGCTGCAACACCGTCTGCGACTCCGGCACGATGAGGGGCGGGAGCATCAGGTCCTTGAGCTTTACGCCTGCGCCCGCGGCGAGATTCGCGTAAATTGCCTTCACCGACACCACGCCCACGGTGTGATCGCGGTTGCCGGCATACACCGGGAAATGCGAGTGATTGCTCACGACAATTTTGTGCCAGATTTGGTCGTGGGGATCGTCTTGATTCAGCCAGATGACTTTCGGGCGTGGCGTCATGATTTCGCGCACGGGCAACTGATCAAGTTCCAGCGCGCTGTGAACGATGTGGCTTTCCACTTTGTTGAACGCGCCGGCCCGGACGCCTTCCTGCATCATCACGCGGACATCTTCCTCGGAAACGGCTACCTCTTTCTCCGCCGTCTGGACCATCGACTCCGGCTCGAGCGCCAGCAGTCGATCGATCTCCTGGAAAGAGACGCCGGGAAGCTTCACGGGATAGCCCTGGCCCTCGGCTATAAAGACAGAAGAAAGACCAAGGCGGGAGAGTTGCTGCTCCGGGATTACGAGAAGCTCCGCGAGAGTATCCGCGCCTGCTACGAGCGGTATTTCAAAGCCGCGCGCAAAAACGCTTCGGCTCCGGAGACGACCTCCGCCGGAGACCGCTCGGTGTCGAGCGTCAAATAAGATTCTCCCGGGAGATCGGCGACCG
>JANOHH010000322.1:0-3195 GCA_031406395.1 Verrucomicrobiota bacterium
GACGGGTTTTGCGCGGGCGTTGAACAAGATACGCTTTACTTTCGACAACCGATGACGAGCCCGCGCCGCACTTCGCGGACATAGTGTTCCCGATTCGATGAACCCGGCCCCCATAGCGATGGCCCGGACCCACGCACCGAGCCAGGTCCCGCCTCATTCGATCTGCGCCACCCGCGCGGAAAGCGCGGAGTATTTACCCGCCAACCACCCTCCCGGCCGCCCGCCGCCGGCCGCCGAACCCTCAAAGTAATCCGACCATGGCCCTCGCGCTCGCACCGGAAAAATCTCGGACCGCCGCCCGCTTCCAGCAGCAGGCCGCCGCCGACAAGCGCTTCAAGATCCTCGAGGCGCACATCAAGAAATTCCAGCACCGGCAGGACGCCCTGATCGAGGTGCTGCACAAGGCCCAGGAGCTCTTCGGCTACCTGGACGACGATGTGCTCCGCTACACCGCGTGGCAGCTCAAGCTGCCGGCCAGCCGCGTTTACGGCGTCGCGACGTTCTACCATTTCTTCACCCTCAAGCCGCAGGGCGAGCACAACTGCGTCGTCTGCATGGGCACCGCGTGCTACGTGAAGGGGGCCGACCGGATCCTGGCGGCCGTCGAGGCGCAAACCCACATCAAGGCCCGCGAAACGACGCCGGACAACAAGCTCTCCCTGCTCACCGCACGCTGCATCGGCGCCTGCGGCATCGCGCCGGCCGTGGTTTATGACGGCACCGTCACACCGCGCCAGACCTCCGAGACTGCCGTCGAACACCTTAACCAGTGGGGGGCGAAATGAATTTTCATGATCTACTCCAAATCAAAGCGAAGGAGCTAGCGACGCCTAAGAAAATTACCCTGCGCTGCTGCATGGCCGCCGGCTGCATGTCCTCCGACGCGAAAGGCGTCAAGCAACAGCTTGAGCAGGCCGTGGCCGAGGCGGGCTTACAGGACGAAGTGGAAGTGCGCGGCGTCGGCTGCATGAAACTTTGTTGCGAAGGGCCACTCGTGCAGGCTGACCCGCAGCAGGCGCTTTATGTCAAGGTCACGCCCGAGAACACGCCCGCGATCATCGCCGCCCTCAAGGGCGAGCCGGCCAAGATTCCGCAAGGTGACCCCGAGGCCGCATTCTTCACCAAGCAGCTTTCCATCGTGCTGGCGAACAGCGGCATCATTGATCCCGAGCGCATTGAAAGCTACGTCGCTGCGGACGGCTACCAGGCGTTGCATGAGGCGTTGAATGAAACGACGCCCAAGGATGTCGTCGAGACGATGGTGAAGAGCGGTTTGCGCGGGCGCGGCGGCGCGGGTTTCCCCACCGGCCTCAAATGGGGCACGGTCGCCAAATCTGCCGGGGCGAAGAAATACGTCGTCTGCAACGCCGATGAAGGCGACCCCGGCGCATTCATGGATCGCAGCGTATTGGAGAGTGATCCCCACAGCGTGCTGGAAGGCATGGCCATCGCGGCTTACGCGGTCGGCGCCGATCAAGGCTTCATCTATGTGCGCGCCGAATATCCGCTGGCGATCTCGCGCCTCCAGATCGCGATCAAACAAGCCAAACAGCTCGGCGTGCTGGGCAGCGGCATTTTTGAATCGCCGTTTAACTTCACCGTGGACCTGCGCATTGGTGCGGGCGCGTTCGTGTGCGGCGAGGAAACGGCGCTGATGGCGTCGGTCGAAGGCAAACGCGGCACACCACGGCCGCGGCCACCGTTCCCGGCGGAGAGCGGACTGTATGGTTGCCCCACGCTCATCAACAACGTCGAGACGTTCGCAAACGTGCCGCCGATTTATCGCAACGGCGCGGAATGGTTCGCCGGCATCGGCACGGAGAAGAGCAAGGGCACGAAAGTTTTTGCGCTGGCCGGCAACATCAAGAACACCGGGCTCATCGAAGTGCCGATGGGCACACCGCTCCGCACCATCGTGCAGGAGATGGGCGGCGGCGCCCCCGGCAATGCGAAGATCAAGGCCGTGCAGACGGGCGGGCCATCCGGTGGTTGCATTCCCGCGCAGCACCTCGATACGCCGGTGGATTACGAATCGCTCGGCAAGCTCGGCTCGATCATGGGTTCCGGCGGCATGATTGTGATGGACGACAGCACGAAGATGGTCGAGATCGCGCGGTTCTTCATGGAGTTCTGCATGGACGAATCCTGCGGCAAATGCATCCCGTGTCGCGCCGGCACGGTGCAGATGCACAACCTGCTGGACAAAATTGCCAATCGCAAAGCGACGCAGCGGGATCTGGCGAAACTCGAAGAGCTGTGCGATATGGTGAAAAACACCAGTCTCTGTGGCCTCGGCCAGACAGCGCCGAACCCCACGATGAGCACGCTGCGGTTCTTCCGCAACGAATACGAGGAATTGCTGCAGCCGGACACGTATGGGCCGCGCAGCAATGGTGAAGCGAAGAAGCAGCCCGCAGGAGCGGCAGAATAACTCAATGATTTTATGGCTGCCAAAACACTGACCATTAACGGCAAACCCATCACCGCCGAGGAAGGCGCAACGGTTCTGCAGGCGGCGGAGGAAGCCGGGGTCAAGATCCCGACGCTCTGCCACCTCGACGGCGTTTATGATGTGGGCGCGTGCCGCCTCTGCCTGGTGGAAGTCGTGGGCGTGCCGAAGCTGCTGCCCGCCTGCACCACGAAAGTTGCCGAGGGGATGGACGTCAAGACGGACAGCGACCGCCTCCGCAAATATCGCCGCATGACGCTGGAATTGCTCTTCGCCGAGCGCAATCACGTCTGCGCCGCGTGCGTGGCCAACGGCCATTGCGAGCTGCAAACGCTGGGCTACTCGCTGGGCATGGATCACGTTCGCTATGATTATCTTTTTCCGAAATGGGGCGTCGACACCACGCACCGGCTGTTCGGCATGGATCACAACCGCTGCATTCTTTGCACCCGATGCGTGCGGGTCTGCTGGCATATCGAAGGCGCGGGCACTAAGAATGTCGCCGGGCGCGGCACGAAGTCGCACATCATCACCGACCTCAACATGCCGTGGGGCGAATCCGATTCCTGCACGCAATGCGGCAAATGCGTCCAGTCCTGTCCGACCGGCGCGCTGTTCCACAAAGGCTCGACCACCGGTGAAATGGAACGCGACCGCGGCAAACTGGAGTTCATCGTTACGGCGCGCGAAAAGAAACAATGGATCACGCCGGAATAAAATGCGGTAGGGGGGGGCGGGCCCCCCCC
>JANOHH010000370.1:0-2446 GCA_031406395.1 Verrucomicrobiota bacterium
CGATGACAAGGAGATCGGTGGTGGCCGGCGGATAAGCGTGCGATTTCATTCTTTCGGTAGGGACGAGTTGCTGTTGGTCCCTGACATTTGGGCTGCACGGCAGCGCGGCCCTACCAACATCGATCATTTGGCAGGGTCGGCGCGCCGCACCGACCGGACGCCGCAGCGCGGCGTCCCTACCTTTCGGCGGTCATAGACCGCCGCTACAAATCATCCGTGCTTGATTTCGTTCAACACTTTGCCATCCGGCGCGATGAGCTGGACGTGTAACGGCATCTGGCCAACGGCGTGGGTCGAGCAACTCAGGCAGGGATCGTAGCAGCGGATGCCATGTTCGATGCGGTTGAGGATCGGCTCGGGAATTTCATTGCCCCGCACGTAATGCCGCGCGATCTGGGCGACGGTCTGGTTCATCGCGAGGTTGTTCTGACCGGTGGCGACGATGAGGTTCACCTTTTGCAGCAGGCCGTTGCGGTCCACGGTGTAATCGTGGAAGAGCGTGCCGCGCGGGGCTTCGCTGGCGCCCACGCCGCGCAAGCTGTTGATGCCGGCATCGGCGCGGAGGTAATCGCTCAGGATCTCGGGGTCGTCCATGTAGCGCTCAATGTATTCGAGGCTGGCGAGAATCTCGATGAGGCGCGCGTAGTGATAGAGGAACGACGAGGTGACGGCGCCGCGCCCGAGCTTCTTGAAGTTCTTCAATTCGACGTCGGCCTTGGGCGTGCCCATGCGTTCGCAGATGTTGAGGCGCGCCAACGGTCCGACGCGGTAGATGCCCGCCGGGAAACCCAGCGGCAGATAATACGGTGACTTGAGATAGGAACTCGCCTGCACGGATTCGCCGATGAACTCGGCATAACGCGCGACTTCGATCTGGTCGGCAATGATGCTGCCGCTGCTGTCGGTGAAGCGGAGTTTGCCGCCGTGATGTTCCCAGGTGCCGTCCGGAGCGATGAGGCCCATGAACAGGGACGGGAAATTGCCGAAGATCTGGATTTCGCGCGAGTGCGTTTCCATCGTTTTCTTGAACAGGCCGAGCGCGGCTTCGGTCGTGGCGAAGGCTTCGGGCAGCCAGAGGCGGATGCGCTCGCGGCCTTCCACGGTCAACGGACTGCGCACGCCGCCGGGCACGGCCCACGCGGGATGAATTTTGCGGTCGCCGAGGATCTCAATGATTTCCTGGCCGAACTGGCGCAGGCGGATGCCGGCGCGGGCGAGTTCCTTGTTGGCGGCGATGATGCCGAAGACATTGCGCTGGGCCTGGGGCGTGTCCCAGCCGAGCAGAAAGTCCGGTGCGCTCAGATGGAAAAAGCTCAAGGCGTGGCTCTGCACAATCTGGCCGAGGTTCATCAGCCGGCGGAGCTTGTCGGCGGCGGACGGGATGTTGACGGCCATGACGGCGTCGCCGGCCTTGGCCGAGGCCAGCAGATGGCTGACGGGGCAGATGCCACAAATCCGCGGCGTGATGCCGGGCATTTCGCCGAAAGGCCGGCCTTCGCAGAATTTCTCGAAGCCGCGGAACTCGACGACATGGAACTCGGCGTCGGCGACGTTGCCCGCGTCGTCCATGAAAATGCTGATCTTGGCGTGGCCCTCGATGCGGGTCACCGGGTCAATGACGATGCGTTTTGACATAAAATTGGCTGCCGGGCTAAACGCTGAGGCGCGGAGAACGCGTAGTTCCGCAGAGAGGAATTGTTTTCGACTTTGCGCTTCTCTGCGGTCTCTGCGTCTCTGCGTTAAATTTCGCCGTCATAAATCTTTGGGTTAACCGAACTTGATCTGCTTGCCTTCCAGCTTCGGCTCGACGCCGCTCAGTAACTGCGTGACGAGTGCTTTGATGTTCGCCGCGGGTGGCGGGCAGCCGGGCAAAAAGTGTTCGACATACACGACTTCATGCACCGGCATCACGCGTTCCAGGAGCGGCGGCACGATGCCGTCTTCCTTCGGCAGGCGCGGGTTGTCCTGGGCGCTGTCGATGTAGGCGCGCTGGAGGACGCTTTCGGCGTTGCCGAGACCAAGTTGATTGCGGATGGCGGGCACGTTGGCGGTCACGGCGCAATCGCCGAAGGACACGAGCACCTTGGTGCGCTGGCGGATTTTGTGGAGCAGTTCGAGGTTGTCCTCGTTGCAGATCGCGCCTTCGATCAGGCACACGTCCACGTTTTCGGGATACTCCTTCATGTCCACGACCGGGCTGTAAACGATGTCCACCAGCTCCAAGAGGTCGATGAGAAACTCGTCGAGGTCGAGGAACGACATGTGGCAGCCGGAACAGCCGCCGAACCAAACTGTGGCCAAACGCACTTTCATAATTCAACAACTCGGAGGGACGAGCCATGCAAGTCCCGCTCATTTCGGATTGATTGGGACTCGTGTAACTCGTCCCTCCGAAAAATTTCTAGTCCGGCGCGATCCATTGCTGTTTCTCCCGCGCCGTGACGAT
>JANOHH010000398.1:0-2197 GCA_031406395.1 Verrucomicrobiota bacterium
GGCGCCGGCGGACATGATCACGAGGATGATTGGGCGGAAGAGTAAGCGGGAAAAACTCCTTCGTCAGTTATTTCTTTTGCGCATATTCGAACGTGGGCCGATTGAGCCACCGCCCACCAGGTGGGATGGTCGCGCTGCGCGATCGGTGCTGTATGCAGTGGCGAATCGGGTGGAGAGGCCATGCCAAAGGTAAGTCATACCACCATCTCTCCACCCGGTCTCGGGGTCGGGTTTGCCGCCGCGCGCCGATGTTCCGCAAGGAATTCAACCCGTTTGAAAAGACGCTTTTATTATGCTGCTCCCGCAATTGCACGGTGCAACTGGCGGGATGACCCCCTTCCGCGAATCGAGCCGAGAAGTTTCCCAGCAGAGAGCTTTTGCGCCACTTTCGAAGCCAAGGATTGCTAAAATATTAAAACTACAAAATGCCTATTGACTTAGTAGAGATTAAGTTTAGTCTCGCAGCGTTGTTACGAGAAAGTCCAATGAAGACGACTGACAATTCGGCCAAGTCGGCAGTGCCAGCCAGACAATCAACCTGGCTCGAAACGGTGCGCAGCCAGGTGGCTTCGCTGCGTTTTGGTATGGTGCAGATTGTTGTTCACGATTCACAGGTCGTTCAGATCGAGCGCACGGAAAAGCTGCGGCTAGACCGAAAGGCGATTGAAACTTAACCGCCGACCAGTTCGCTGGAGGCCATCACCATAAACCCAAGCCAACCGACCAGACCAATGGAGGTAGCTCGGATGGACAATATTAACAATGAAACTGATAAGACAAACAAAGGTTCTGTGCCGGGTCGCCGTGGTGGCGATTACTGGGTTCGTGTTGCTGCCCACCACGGTCAAGGCGGACGACCAATCAGAGCTGATCCGAAAATTATTGAACCGCATTGAACAACTTGAGAAGAAGGTGAACGGGTTGGAACTGGGGCAGGTGATTCCGCCGCCTGCCGTTCAAGCCAACAATACCAATTCGGTCGAAATACAGGAACTGGAGCAAAAGGTGAAAATCTTGGAACGTAATCGCGAACTGGATGCCGAGGCTGCCGAAGCCAACGCCAAGGCGACACCGCGGATTACCGCCGGTGCGAATGGATTCGCCATCAGTTCGGCGGACACGAACTTTGTGTTTAAGTTGCGGGGTTTAGTTCAATTGGATTCCCGTTCATTCTTCGACGACAACCCGTATCTCCAAGGCAATGATGGATTCTATTTGCGGCGTGCCCGTCCGATCATCGAAGGTACGGTGTTTCGCGACTTCGATTTCAATCTCACGCCGGATTTTGGCGGCAACACGGTGCAGATTTACGATGCCTGGATGAACTACCGCTATCAGCCCGAGTTGCAATTGAAGGCCGGAAAGTTCAAAGGCCCAGTGGGATTCGAGATGCTTCAATCGGACGTCACGCTGCCATTTAACGAGCGGTCGCTGGTAACCGACTTTGTCCCCATTCGAAACCTTGGTATCCAGTTGTGGGGAGATGTTGCCGGCGGGACGGTGAGTTATGCGGCTGGAATCTTCAACGGCTCCGGGGACAATCGAGTTGCGAGCAATAGTGATTTTGGCGACGATAAAGAGTTCGCCGGGCGACTCGCCTTCCAGCCTTTCAAGCACAGCGACGTAGCCGCGCTTCAGGGCTTTGGCTTTGGCTCGGGCGGAAGCTACGGCCAGGTGAATTCCAACACTGCCGGCCTGCCAAACACGACGGGCGGTACGCTACCCGGCTATATTACATCGGCGTTGCAGCAATTCTTCGCTTACAATCCGGCGGTGGGGACGGTCTATGCCGACGGGGTTCACTGGCGAATCTCGCCCTATGCGACCTACACCCAGGGACCGTTTGGGTTGCTGGGGGAGTACATCGTCGCGCAACAAGGGGTGGTAAACAGTGTGACCGGCGCGCGGGCGAATTTGGTGAATTCAGCGTGGCAAGCTTCCGCGCAATGGGTGCTGACGGGGGAGGACGCCTCGTTTACGGGCATGACCCCGAAGTCGCCGTTGGATCCGCGGGCCGGAAAATGGGGGGCCTGGCAGCTCGTGGCCCGCTTCGCGCAGGCCGACCTTGATTCGGATGCATTTCCAGTTTTCTCGGACCCCACCCTGTCTGCGCAATCGGCCATGAGCTGGGGGATTGGGTTGAACTGGTGGCTGAACAAGAATGTCCGGGTACTCACGAGCTACTCCAAAACGTGGT
>JANOHH010000473.1:0-3050 GCA_031406395.1 Verrucomicrobiota bacterium
CATCATCAACATCCACCCCTCATTACTCCCGAGCTTTCCCGGGCCGAGTGCGTACCGGCAGGCCTACGAGCACGGCGTCAAGATCGTTGGCGTCACGTCGCATTTCGTCAGCATGCACCTCGACGAAGGTCCCATCATCGCGCAAGCCAGCTTCGAAGTGCGCTCAGGCATGGAGTTGAACGAGATCATCGCCGCCGGTCAGAAACTCGAAGCCCGGGTGCTCGTCAAAGCCATCCTGCTTTACCTCACCAAACGACTGGATGTGTATTGGGGGACGGTGAAGGAAATTTGAGTGGGACGTTTCGGTGCGTCGCACGCATCGGCCACCACCGGCCAACCAATGAGCCAGCCAAAACTTTCCGACCCGAGACTTATGCGTCTCGCCTTGCGCCTCGCCCGGCGCGGCTATGGCGCGACATCGCCGAATCCGATGGTGGGTGCGGTGTTGGTGAAAGGCGGCAAAGTCATTGGACGCGGCTGGCATCAGCGGGCGGGCGGGCCGCACGCGGAAATCGAGGCGCTCCGCGATGCGGAGAAGCACGGCCACAACCCCCGGGGCGCGACCCTTTACGTGACGCTCGAACCGTGTTGCACTCATGGTCGCACGCCGCCGTGTGCGGAAGCCATCATTGTCGCGGGGATCAAACTCGTGGTCGTCGGCGCGGTGGATCCGAATCCGAGACATGCGGGGCGGGGATTCAAAATTCTCGGCGGAGCGGGGATTTCGGTCGTCGCCCTCGACCCGGGGTTAGCCGCTGAATGCACCCAACTCAACGAGGCGTTCAACCACTGGGTGACTCAGCGCAAGCCGTTCGTCACGGTGAAAGCCGCCATGACGCTCGACGGAAAAATTGCCACGGCCAGCGGCGAATCGAAGTGGATCACGGGCAAGGAGGCGCGAGCCTATGGAATGAAACTCCGTCAGGGCAACGATGCGATCCTCGTCGGGATCAACACGATTCTCCAAGACGATCCGAGTCTTACGTTTCGCGTCGGGTCAAAGTTAAAAAGAGACAACCAACGCCGAACATCCGACATCCAAACCTCAAGCTTGCGGCGCATTGTTTTGGATTCGATGGCGCGCACGCCGCTGACTGCGAACGTGGTAGGTGATGAGCACGCGGCGTTGACGACGATTGTGGTGAGCGTGCGAGCTCCTCGGCAGCGGGTCGCAGATTTGGCGCGCTGCGTGAACGTTTTGATTGCACCGCTGAAGGATTCCGCACACCGCCCGCCGCCCGCCGCCCTCGATCTGCGTTGGCTGTTGCGCAAGCTCGGTGCCGAGAATGTCACAAGCCTGCTGGTGGAAGGTGGTGGCGAGGTGAATGCGTCGTTCTTGCTCGGCGGTTTTGCGCAGCGGGTCGCGTTCTTTTACGCGCCGAAAATCCTCGGCGGGCGCGATTCCCACAAAGGAGTGGCGGGTGAAGGCGTGAAGACTTTGAATGAGGTGATCCAGCTCCGCGAACTCAAATGGCGCAAGCTCGGACCGGATCTCTTGCTGACGGCCAAGGTGGTTGCAAGTTGAAGGTTCCAGGTTGCAGATTTTCGCACCCGAACCGTCGCTTGCAACCTGCAACCTTCAACTTGTAACCTCCGCTTCATGTTTACAGGCATTGTCGGAGAAGCGGGAACGGTGGTTGCCATCCGGCCGACCAAGAAGGCGATTCAACTCACCGTTCGGGTCAAGGCTGTCGGGCGCGGGCTCAAGCTCGGTGCGAGTGTGGCGGTGAATGGCTGCTGCTTGACGGTCGTGAAACTTACCTCGCGGGGTCGGGATCGACTGATTCAGTTTGATCTGCTCCAGGAATCCTGGCGGTTGACCAACCTGCAGTTCGCCAAGGTTGGTTCGCTGGTGAACCTTGAGCGGCCGTTGCGCGCGGACGGCGAACTCGGGGGACATTTCGTCACTGGTCATGTGGATGGCTTGGGTCGGATCACGAAATGGGAGCGCGTGGGCCGGGATCACATGCTCGACATTGCCGCGCCGCCAGAGGTCATGCGTTACCTGATCCATAAGGGCTCGATCGCGGTGGATGGCATCAGCCTGACAGTCGCGGCGGTAAAGAAAACCAGCTTCCGCATCTGGATCATTCCGCACACTTACGAGATCACGGCGTTGCGCGATCGGAAAGTTGGCGATGCGGTGAACCTCGAGGCGGACCTCCTGGGCAAATACGCGGAGAAGTTCTTCCAAGCGCGTTCCCGCACCTGAACCGTCGGCTTCGGCGTGGGAGGGTGGGCGGAAAGTCACCCCGGAAAAGCAAAAGGGCCGAACTTTCGTTCGACCCTTTGCCCGAGAACCACTCACACAATTTCAAATCACTTATTCAAGGTTGCCTTCGGCGGCGCCGCAGTTTTACGCCTTACTTCACACACGGTAACCTGCACTTTTGCGTCCAACAACGGTGACAGCTTACCGGACCTTCATTTTCCAACTAGTCCCCATTACGGGGGACAGGCCTTTTGCGTCGGTTTCTTGAGGTTTTTAGGCGATTAACGCAACGCTGAGGTAATCGGAGCTGACGGCCCCAAGCGGATGTTGCCGTTCAATTCCGCTGCTCAATAACTGATCCTGTCGGACTTGTTCGTCCACGCGGCGAACGCGGTTTGGGCTTCGTGCCGGAGAAGCTGCTTCATCGGAATGGTCCGGCGGGCGATGGGGCGGGCGATTTCGCGGTAGATGAAGTCGTCGGCGAAATCGATCCGCGCCGCATCATGGCGCGTGTTGCCGTAATAGACGCGCCGGCAGCGCGCCCAATAAATTGCCGCGAGACACATCGGGCACGGCTCGCAGCTCGTGTACAGTTCACAGTCGTCGAGCTGAAAGGTTTTCAAACGCCGGCACGCATCGCGGATGGCGGAGACTTCCGCGTGGGCTGTGGGATCGTTCGTGGAGGTGACTTGATTCCAGCCGCGCCCGATGATTTTCCCCCGGCGCACCACAACGGCACCGAACGGCCCGCCGTGATTGCTGCGCATCTTCGCCAGCGAGATGCGGATGGCGGCGCGCATGAACTTTGGGTTCATGGGAAAAGTTGCGCCGGGTTTTG
>JANOHH010000475.1:0-3044 GCA_031406395.1 Verrucomicrobiota bacterium
TAACCTGTCTGGCCTCCCTCCTTCTTACCGGAGCGTTTGGTTTCGCTTCGCCGGCCACCGCGGCGTCCGTCAGCAAAGACGCCCTGCTCTCGGACATGGTGCGCAACGTCATCCGGCCCGACTATGGGGTGCTGGCCGCGAAAAGCCAGGCCCTCACCGCCGCGATTGAGCAACTGACCAATGCGCCGACGCCGGATTCCTGGGCGCAAGCCCGGGCCGCCTGGCTGGCTACGGTGCTGGCCGCCCGCCAGATTCAATGGCTGCAAACCGGCCCCATCGCGGATCGCGAATATCTGGCCACGTTCTATTACAGCAAGGTGTTGCCGCATCGGATCGAAGATGTTTTAAATTCCTCGGGGCCGCTGGATTCCGCCCAGCTTGACGAACTGGGCGCTGCTACCAAGGGCCTGTTCGCGTTGGAATACATTCTGTTTGAATCCCGACCGGAATTACCGGTGAAAAACGCGAAGCCCCCGGAAGCAAATCCCAAAAATCTTCACGACACCCACGTCCAGCGCCGCTGCCAGTTCTTGTTGGCGCTGGCCAATGATGTGCAAAAAAAGGCAGATCAAGTAGCGGCGGATTGGGCGGGGACCAACCAAGCGGATGTCGGCCGCAAATTCGTGGCGGGAGGGCAGGAAACCTTAAACAGCCTGGTGAATCAGTTGGCCCAGAACCTGGAAACCATTGCGGAAAGCCGGATCAATCTCGCGTTGCAGCTTCCAGCACCCGTGATGCGGCAACTGAATCGGATTGAAGGCGCGCGCAGCCGCACATCGCTAACCCAACTCGTGGCGAGCCTGCGCGGCGCGAATCAGATTTATCGCGGCAGTGAGGGGTTGGGTCTGGATGATTATCTGCGCGCGTTGAACCCGTCCTTGGAAACGCGGATCGAACAGCAATTCCAAAAAGCCATGAACGCGCTGGAGGCGGTGGAGTCCCCGATCGAGGAAGCGGTGGGCGACCGCAAGGAATTTGTGCAACGGGCGTATGAAGCCATCCGGGACCTTGAAATCCTTTTCAAAGTGGACTTAGCCAGTGCCCTGGGCGTCACCATCATGTTCAACTCCAATGACGGAGATTGAGGCCTTGTCGTCGCTCGGTCGCCTTCGCGCCACCGTGTGTGGTTGGGTAAACACCCCGGTGGATATCACAGCGCTCGCGGCGTTCCGCATCCTGTTCGGCCTGTTGATGGCCGGCGCCATGATCCGCTTCCTAGCCTGACTTCCTGAAGAAATGAAACAAAACATCAACTTTGCTGGTGTTTTGCCAAAATGTGTAGCAAGTAATACTGTGATCTATGTTAAAAGATATCTTTACTCGTATGCCACGCTGCAACTATGCTGTAGCCCATGTTCGTGCAAGCCACCACGTCCGCCCGTAAAAACGGCAAGACCTACGTCTCCTACCTCGTGCGGGAGTCTTTTCGCACCCCTGACGGGCCACGCTCGCGCACGGTCTGCAACATCACCGAACTCCCCGCACCCACTCGGGAGATCATCGTCGCCTCCCTCAAGGGGCAGAACTTCCTGCCCGCCGATCAGGTCCAACTCCATGAGGCTCTGGACTACGGGGGCTTGGCGGTTCTCAACGACGCTTGGTCGCGCTTTCGGCTCGGTGATCTCTTGGCTCACATCGACTCCGCCCGGCAACGCGGTCTGCTTCAAGCCATCCTCTATAGCCGGCTGCTCTTTCCCTGCGCCAAGTTGTCGTTGGCTCACCAAGCCCAGGGCACTTGGCTGGCGCAAGCCTGTGGGCTGGCGCCCACCGAATCGTTTAACGAGGACGATCTCTATGCGGCGATGGATCAGCTCAACGGCCATTGGGTGAGCTTGGAAAAACAACTCTACCAACGGGCCTTTCCTCAAGCCGTGCGCCTGGTCCTTTACGATTTGACCAGTGTCTACTTCGAAGGCCAAGGGCCCGAGCATTGGGCCCAATACGGCCACAGCCGAGATCACCGGGCAGATCGACCCCAAATCATCCTGGCCGTGGCGACGGACCCCGAGGGCCTTCCGTTGCACGTTTCGGTTCTGCGCGGAAACCGCAATGACACCAATACGCTGCAAGGGCTGCTGCACACGCTGCGCCGCCGCTTTGGGATCAAGGCGGCGACCTTTGTGTTCGATGGCATGAGTAGTCAGATCAACTTGGAGGCGATGAGCGCCGCCGGCCTGGGCTATGTGACCCGACTCTCGGCCGCCACGCTGCGCGGCTTGGTGGCGGAATTGGATTTGGAAAAGCAACTGGAGCTGGGGGATCGCCAAAAGCTCATGGAAATCACCCACCAATCCAAGCGCTATGTCATCGCCGGAGGCCCGTGGCGCCAGCAACGGGATCAAGCGCGCCGCCAATGCCGGATCGACAAAGCCGAAGCGGAGTTAAAACGGATGGCGACGGTCAAGCGCAAGCAAGTGGACGCGCAAAAACTGGCCAGCCAGGTGGGACGCACCCTGCAACGACTCAAGGCCCACAAGTATTTTACTTACCAGATCGACGCGCAGGGACACTTGCAGTGGGAACGCAAAACCGAATTGATTGCCCAAGAGGCCCAGCAAGACGGGTGGTATTTGCTGCACACCAACGAATCGGTCGAACAGTGTACGGGCGAGCAGGTCTTGGGGCATTACAAAGGGTTGCTGGACGTGGAGGAAGCGTTCTGCGAACTCAAGAGTTACTTGGAAGTCCGCCCCGTGCATCACCGTCGGCCCGACCGGGTGCTGAACCATGTTCGGCTCTGCTTTATGGCCTACTGGTTGAGCGCGCGGCTGGGGGGAGAATGGCGCGCCAAGGGCGAGACGGAGGAAGTTCCGCGCGTCCTGCGCCACCTGCAAACCATTCGCCTCGGTCGCCTGCAAATGGGCCAATCCGTTCAGCGCACGGTGATGACCGAAGTTCCCAAACATTTGAACCAGCAGTTGCAGAAGCTGGGCTTGACAGCGCTGTTTGCGGCACCGCCCAATCGGTAGCTTTGTAGCCCGACGAAATCGAGCCAACCTCGATTTGATTGGGCTTTTTCTTCGAGTCGGAAGGAAGTCAGGCTA
>JANOHH010000581.1:0-4887 GCA_031406395.1 Verrucomicrobiota bacterium
AAACATTTATTCGTCACCGTCAACGGCACGCGTCACGACGTGACTGTGGAAACGCTCGAAGGTTGATTATGAGTTTCACCCAAACGTCACCTGTAGATGGCAAGTTGCTGGCGGAATTTCCGCCGGTCGGCTACGCGGACTGGCGCAAGCTCGTTGAGGCGGAACTCAAGGGCGCGCCTTTCGACAAGCGGATGTTCACGGACACCTACGAAGGCATCAAGCTGCAGCCGATTTATTGCCGCGCGGATGTGGCCAACCTTCCTCATGTGAACTCGCTGCCCGGCTTCGCCCCATTTGTGCGCGGCACCAGCGCGAGCGGTTATTTTAAAACCCCTTGGGCGGTCTCGCAGGAAATTGCCTGCGCCAGCCCGACGGAATTCAATCATGCCGCCCGCAACTCCATCACGCGCGGCCTGAGCGCGCTCAACATGGTGCTCGACCGCGCCACTCGCGACGGTCACGACCCTGACTGGGCGCAGCCCGAAGATGTCGGTTGTGGCGGTCTGTCCATCGCCACACTTGGGGATCTTGACCGCGCTCTTGAAGGTGTGGATCTGGAAAAGACTTCCATTTTTGTCCGCTCCGGCGCGTCGGCACTGCCGTTTGCCGCGCTGTTGCTGGCGCTCGCGCAGAAACGCAAGAAATCGCCCGCCCAATTGCGTGGTTGCATCGAGATGGATCCGCTCGGTGTGCTGGCGCACGAAGGCAGATTGCCGCAATCGCTCGACGGCGCGTATCGTGAGATGGCTGCGCTCACACGCTGGGGTTCCATTCACGCACCGCAGTTGCAAACCATCTGCGTGCATAGCCGCGCATGGCATGAGTCCGGCGGCAACGCCGTGCAGGAACTTGCGTTCGCGCTCGCCACCGGTGTCGAGTATCTCCGTGAACTCAGCAAGCTGGGTGTGGAGGTTGATGTCGCCGCGCCGCGCATTCGTTTTGCCGTCACAGTCGGCGTGAACTTTTTCATGGAGATCGCAAAGTTGCGGGCCTTGCGAATGTTGTGGTCGCGCGCTGTCGCGGCTGCGGGCGGCAATGAAGCAGCGCAGAAACTTTCCCTGCACGTCCGCACCTCGCAGTGGAACAAGACGGTTGTTGATCCGTATAACAATTTACTTCGCGCAACCGTCGAAGCCTTCTCAGGCGTGCTGGGCGGTTGTGACAGCCTCCAAGTCGGCGCGTTTGACGAGGTCGTTCGTCCGCCGGATGATTTCAGCCTACGCATTGCGCGCAACACGCAGTTGGTGCTCCAAAAAGAATGCGCTTTGGATCATGTGGTGGATCCCGCCGGTGGCTCTTGGTTTATCGAGAGCACCACGGCGGAAATTGCCACCCGCGCCTGGACGTTGTTTCAGGAGGTGGAAAAGCTGGGGGGCATGCAGGCCGCGTTGCGTGCTGGCTTTCCGCAAAAAGCCGTCAGTGAAACTGCGTTGAAGAAAGTTAAAGCCGTGACGAGCCGGCGCGATTCCATCGTGGGCATCAATCAATACGCAAACACCAAGGAAAAGCCGCTCGAAGTTCCGGTGGTCGACTCGAAGGCTTTCCACAAGCGTCGCGTGCAGCAGGTTGCTTCGCACCGCATGTCGCTGGACGACGCAGATAATCAGGTGGTGCTCGATTGCCTCACAGATGTGATCGGATCCAAAGGCGCGGATCTTTTCGAACTTTGCGTGGCGGCTGCGAAGGCAGGTGCCACCCTGGGTGAAATGACCCGGGTCATCCGCATCACAGATTCGCCCTGCACGCCGATTGCGCCCGTCAGTCTCACCCGTGCCGCCGCCTCGCTCGAAAAATTGCGGGCCGCGATGAATCGTCAAGCCGAGCCGGTGCAGGTTTTCCTCTGCAACATGGGCTCGCTCAAGGAACACAAGGCGCGAGCTGATTTCTCTCGCGGATTTTTTGCCGTGGGCGGTTACGACGCCATGTCGCCTGTGGGTTTCAAGTCACCAGCGGAGGCCGCAGACGCGTTTGCCGCGTCGAAGGCGAAAGTGGCGGTCATCTGCTCCGTGGATGACAACTATCCCGCCCTCGTCCCGCCGCTGATTGCCGCCCTGCGCGCGAAAAAATCTGAAGTGATCGTGGTGCTGGCCGGCTATCCGGCTGACCAGATCGAAGCGCACAAACAATCCGGCGTGAATGAGTTCATTCACATGCGGGCCGATGCGCTGGAGGTGTTGGCGAGAATTCATGAGAGGTTGGGAATTCAATGAGAACAAATGCGCCAACTGCGTGTCCGCAGATTCTCTCATTAGCACCGGGCTTCAGCCCGGTGTCTGGCAGAGGGAGAGATGATCAGCCGTTTCAACGGCTTTCCCAGCTCGAAAAGCCGCTGAAGCGGCTGGCGTTCGTTGTGCAAATAGTCACCGGGCTGAAGCCCGGTGCTAATGAGATTTGAAGCATGAAAACCTTTCCAGATTTTACAAAGATCGCCTTCGAAAACGCGCCCACCAAGGCGAGCTACGAAGAGTGGTGCGCGCAGTTCAAGGCGGAGACGGGGAAATCCGTCGAAGAGTGGGCGTTCATGACCCTGGAGCAAGTCGAGCTGCAACCGCTTTACACCGCCGCTGATCTCGCGAACTGCGAGCATCTCGACACGATGCCGGGCATCGCGCCGTTCGTGCGCGGCCCGTATGGCTCGATGTATGTCACCAAGCCTTGGACGGTGCGCCAATACGCCGGCTTCTCCACCGCTGAAGCCTCGAACGCCTTCTATCGCCGCAACATCGCCGCCGGTCAGCAGGGTCTGTCCGTGGCCTTCGATCTGCCGACACACCGGGGTTACGACTCCGATCATCCGCGCGCGTTTGCCGACGTGGGCAAAGCCGGGGTGGCCGTGGATTCCATCGCGGACATGAAAATCCTTTTCGACAGCATCCCGCTGGATCGGATCTCGGTTTCCATGACGATGAACGGCGCGGTGCTGCCCATCCTGGCGTTCTACATTGTCGCCGCCGAGGAGCAGGGCGCGAAGCTGGAACAACTGGCCGGCACCATCCAGAACGACATCCTCAAGGAATACATGGTGCGCAATACCTATATTTATCCGCCTCTGCCATCGATGCGCATCATCGCGGACATTTTCAGCTTCACGTCGAAGTTCATGCCCAAGTTCAATTCGATTTCGATCTCCGGCTATCACATGCAGGAAGCGGGCGCCACGGCGGATCTGGAAATGGCCTACACCCTGGCCGACGGCTTGGAATACGTCCGCACCGGGATCAAGGCGGGCATTGACATTGATGCCTTCGCGCCGCGGCTTTCGTTCTTCTGGGCGCAGGGCAAAAACTTTTTCATGGAGATCGCCAAGATGCGCGCCGCCCGCGCGCTGTGGGCGAAGATGATCAAGCAATTCGATCCCAAGAATCCGAAATCCATGGCGCTGCGCACGCATTCGCAGACCTCGGGCTGGTCGCTCACCGAGCAGGACCCGTTCAACAACATCGCCCGCACCTGCATCGAGGCCATGGCCGCAACACTCGGCCACACGCAATCGTTGCACACAAACGCGCTCGACGAAGCCATCGCGCTGCCGACGGATTTCTCGGCCCGCATCGCCCGCAACACGCAGCTTTTCCTGCAAGAAGAAACCGGCATCACTAAGGTGATTGATCCGTGGGCGGGTTCGTTCTTCGTCGAGGCGCTCACGCAGGAAATCATGCAGCGCGCGTGGCATCACATCGAGGAAGTCGAGGCGCTCGGCGGCATGGCTAAAGCCATTGAGACCGGCCTGCCCAAATTGCGGATCGAGGAAGCCGCCGCCCGTCGACAAGCACACATTGATTCCGGCAAGGAAGCAATCATCGGCGTGAACACCTTGCGGCTGGAAAAAGCCGACCAGCTCGACGTGCTGGATGTGGACAACGCCGCCGTCCGCGAGGCGCAGCTCAAGCGTTTGCAAACCGTCAAAGCCGATCGCGATCCAGCCCGCGTTCAAACCGCGCTCGCGGCCCTCACGCAATCTGCCGTCAGCGGCGAAGGCAACCTGCTCGCGTTGGCCATTGAAGCGGCGCGGGCACGGGCCACGCTGGGGGAAATTTCGTTTGCCTTGGAAAAACACTTCAACCGGCACAAAGCCGTCATCCGTTCTGTGAGTGGCGTTTATCAATCTGAATTCGGCGCGGCCCCGCAAATCTCGGAGGTTCGCAAACTCACTGACCAGTTCGCGGAAAAACAGGGCCGCCGCCCGCGCATCCTCATCGCGAAGATGGGTCAAGATGGTCACGATCGCGGCGCGAAAGTGGTCGCGACGGCTTACGCCGATCTCGGGTTCGATGTGGACATTGGCCCGCTCTTTCAGCAACCGGAAGAAGCCGCCCGGATGGCGGCGGAGAACGATGTGCACGTGGTGGGCATCAGCTCGCTGGCGGGCGGACACAAGACGCTGCTCGTCCAGTTGCGCGACGAACTCAAGAAGATCAATCGCGAGGACATCATGATCGTGGTGGGCGGTGTAATTCCGCCGCAGGACTATGAGTTTCTGAAGGCCAACGGCGCTGCGGCCGTGTTCGGCCCGGGCACGTTTATCCCCGACGCGGCGAAGGAAATGTTGACGCAGCTCAACCAGACGCTTGATTGATGAATCGGCATGGCAACAAAGCAAACGATGAGATCGGGGGTTGGAAATTGCGTGGGCGCTTTCCCCTCACCCCGGCCCTCTCCCCTTCCGAAGGGGCGAGGGAAAATCGTTCGCCGGTTGTTGGAAATTCGAGAGTTATTGGTTCGACGAGAACTGGTGGGTTTAGAAGTAGCGGCAATTACAGAATTCGCACTCAAAAAACACGAGGCGCACGATCGCTGTTCCCTCGCCCCCTCCGAGGGGGAGAGGGTCAGGGTGAGGGGGACATTGCATGGCGATTCCCGATTAACAGAAATCCTCGCATGAGTAAC
>JANOHH010000610.1:0-1997 GCA_031406395.1 Verrucomicrobiota bacterium
AATTGTCACTTTCAGTGAATCCTCACCGAGCTTGGAAGCCAACGCCTTGATCTCCGCGTCCGTGTCCGGTTTGAGGAAAACATGAACCACCTGCGAATCGCCAGCCGACTTCTTGGCGTAATCGTGTGTATGCCGGATGCAGTAGGGACATTCTGTTTTGAGCAGGAAATGCAACGCCACATATTTGCCCTTTGCCTCCGAGAGCTTGAAAACATTCGTGCCGGTGACGCCGCGCACGGTGAAATCATCCGGGTTGGCCCGGCTGACTTGAATCGCCAGCGGTAAAACTAGCAAAGTGGCGAGCACTCTAAGCGGCCTAGTGAAGATCATGCGTTTAATTGAGTTGTAATCTGGAGGTTGGTCGCGGGAAATGCGTCAACCTTACAACGAAGTTAATTTTCCTCTTCCTGCAACCGCCGCTTGATCCGTTCGCGCGCCTCGGGTCCAAGCGACCGCGGGGGAAGGCTGGACTCGTGGTCCGCATGCTGACGCGCGGCGGAACGGAGAAATCCGAGCTGTTTCCCATAACGACGGCACCACTTGCAGAGGAACAAGTGAATGTGCAGGCCGATTCGCTGCCCAAGCCCCAGCCGCCGGTCAAGCGCCGCAGATTGCAGATGCGTCGCCTCTTTGCAATTGGGCGAAAGCTCACCCAAACCTCGCAAAAGGGTTCTCCACAGTTTTGTAAGCCGGTTCATTGCAACTTTGACTACACGTTCCCGCCCTGGGCGGGATCACGTGTGCATTAGTCGCCGGCACCGGCCAATTCTTACAAACAATTCACTGGCCCGACTTGATCCGCTGCGCGATCCGGTTTTTCGCCTCGGCGGAAAGTCCGCGCCCCGGCACTCCGCCCGATTCCAAGTCCAACTGCGGCGCAGAGTCGTGAAGGAAATGAATTTGCTCAAAATATCGCCGACACCAGGCGCAGATCAGGTAATGCAGCCGCATCTTGAGCCGCGTGCCCACAGAGTGCGGCCGTTCCAAAGACCGCGACGCCAGCCGCGACATCTCCGCGCAATTCGGTGTGTGATTCCACACCCAAACGATCCAGCGCGTTTTGAGCGAATCGAAGATTTTCATTCCGCTCCCTCCTGCTTGGCGAACCAGTTCGTTTCCAGACAGCGGCGTAACGCCATGCGGGCGCGATGCAGCATAACCCACAAATTATTCTCGGAAATGTTCAACAGCGCGCAAATCTCTTTGCTCTCCACGCCGTCCACTTCGCGTAAGTTGAACACGGCAGAGATGTTCTTCGGCAGCTTGTTCGAGCAATCGTGGAAGGTTTTCCAAAACACTTCGCTGTCCAGGCTCGCGCCAGGACTCGACCATTCCAGCGGGCCGAGTTCGTGAATCCAGCCATCTTTGAACATGCCGTCGGGAATGAAACGGTCGCTTTCCTCGTCCGAGTAAAACTCCATGTCCGTGAAAGAAGTCTCGCGACTGGCTTTGCGGTAATAATCGCAAATCTTGTTTTTCAAAACGCCGACCAGCCAGCTCTTTTCCGCCGACCTGCCCGCGAAGGTCTTGCCGCCCTTGAGCGCCGCGAGGAAGGTTTCCTGCACCGCATCCTCCGCCCTGGCGGTGTCGCGCAGTCGCATGAGCGCATACTTGAACAGGTAATCGCCGTGCAGTTCCACCCACCGTTCCGGGTCGGAGAGGCCGGGAGTCGCTTTCGCGCTTTCCTCCGGTAGCGCCTGGCTCGGGATTGAAACATGGTCAGCTTGCACGGAAAAAGTTTAGTGGTTCATGTTAGAAAAGCAAACCCTCGCCGCCTTCGGCTGCCGTTAAACAATGATGCCTTGATCATTTGTCCGGCGCTTTTACAGCGCTTAGCAGGCCAGTCGGCACGCCGACGGCCTGCCCTTACACCGAGAACAACTCCGAGCCGTTCGACCGGTGGACGGAGCGGTGGAAAGGGATTCTCAAGGAAATCGGTTGCGGCTGTCACATCGTGCCGCAGATGAACTACTTCACACCCAAGTCCGGCTATTTCC
>JANOHH010000623.1:0-1517 GCA_031406395.1 Verrucomicrobiota bacterium
CTCCGCGACTACGAATCGCAGAATATCACGTTCTGCGAACCGGATGGGTCCTGGCCGAGTGTGTGGGAGCGGGCGCGCGACGTTCACGTCTGGGACGCGGACGGCAAAAAATACCTCGATCTCACGGCTGCGTTTGGCGTCGCGGCGGCGGGTCACGCAAACCCGCGCGTCGTCCGCGCCGGCCAGCGGCAGATGGCGAAACTCCTGCACGCGATGGGCGATGTGCATCCGCACGCGCTCAAGTCCGAACTGGCGCGGGAGTTGAGCCGGATAACTTTTGAGCGCTGGCCAAATAAGTCTAAAGTTCAAAGTCTAAAGTCTAAATTTACGACGGGCAAAACCATTTTCTGCAATTCGGGTTTTGAAGCCGTCGAGGCGGCACTCAAAACAGCGATCCTGGCGACGGGCAAGCGGGGTGTGATTGCATTTGAAGGCGCGTATCACGGCTTGGGCTACGGCACCCTCAATGCCACGCATCGCGATCATTTTCGCGGTCCGTTCCGCTCGCAGTTGCGGGAGTTCGGCCATTTTGTGCCGTTTCCTACTTCCGCCGGTAGGAGACGACGTGAGGAGTCTCATTCTGAAATCAAAAAGCTAGAGCCTCGTCACCTCGTCTCCTACAAGGAACTGGCGGCGCTCGAAGGACGCATCCGCGCGCTCTTCCGCCGCGAAAAAATCGGCGCCATTCTCGTCGAGCCGATCCAGGCGCGCGGTGGCTGCAACATTCCGCCGTTGGAATTTCTGCCTTTGCTCCGTCAGCTTTGCGATGAACACGGCGCGCTGCTCATTCTCGACGAGATTTACACGGGCTTTGGCCGCACGGGCAAATGGTTCGCGTGCGAGCACAGCGGCACGGTGCCGGACGTGATTTGCCTGGGCAAAGCCTTGACCGGCGGCTTCCCACTCTCCGCGTGCGTGGGGCGAGCGGACCTGATGGACGCCGCGTGGCCCGCCTCTACCGGCGAAGCAATCCACACCAGCACGTTCCTCGGCCATCCCGTCGGCTGTGCGATGGCACTGGCGCAGATCGCCGAGATCCGGCGGTTAAAACTATGCGAGCGAAGCGCGCGGCTCGGCTGCACCTTGCTCGAACAACTGACATCACTCCGCACTTCGCATTCCGCACTCCGCATTTCCGCTCGCGGCGTTGGCCTGATGGCCGGCCTGGAGTTGCTCAACGCGGATGGCTCGCCGGCCACGGTAGAAACCTTGCGCGTCATCAAGGCGATGTTGCAGCGTGGTTTTATCCTGTTGCCCGAAGGCGAACACGGCAACATCCTCAGCTTCACTCCGCCGCTCACGATTTCGGAGTCGCAGTTCGCCCGGACCACCCGCGTTTTGCAAGCATGTTTAACCACGAATGAACGCGAATAAGAACGAATTGAGCGGTGACGGTCGGGCGCGTCACTCCGTGCGCGCCGTTTCCAGAACGTCGGCGGTCATGGGCTCGCGCGTTGCGCGCACGCTGCGACCGTCGATCTGGGTGACCCACTCAAGGCTTCCACCCGGCTGGCGCA
>JANOHH010000675.1:0-1847 GCA_031406395.1 Verrucomicrobiota bacterium
TGATGAAGCAGGACGACGGTTCGTGGAAATGCACCGCCGCCGGCCCGACCACGTCCATTCGCGAAGAACCGTATCAATGGCAGGTCATCCGCGATTTCGGTCTGCGCGGCGTGATTGGTAAGGGTGGCATGGGCGAGCGCACGCTCGCGGCATGCAAGGAATATGGCTGCGTGTATCTGCACGCCATCGGCGGGGCAGCGCAGGTGCTGGCCGAGTGCATCAAGAAAGTGCGCAATGTTTACCTCATGGCCGAGTTCGGCGCCCCCGAGGCCATCTGGGAACTGGAGATTGCAGATTTTCCCGCCGTAGTGACGATTGATGCGCACGGCAACTCCTTGCACAAAGACGTTCTGGCGCACAGCCAGGCCGAACTGGCCAAGCGCCTGTAACCGGATGACGGTTGCGGCTGAATCAAGGATGACGCGAGCCGGTGGATTCACCGTCCACGGATTGCTGGCTGGCAATCCTGACTCCTGCCTCTTGCCCCCGATCGCACTGGGGCGCAGCAGGCCAAAGCCTGAAGGTAGCGGAGCGCTCTTGAAACGCCCGGAGCTTCTGGTGCCAAGCCAAGCATGAAACACTACACGTTCGTTGACTATGCGACGCAGGCTTACATCGCGTTCGTTGGGTTGATCGTTCTGCTATTTCACGGCACGAGCTTGACGGTTTGGCCGTGGCTGCTGCTGGCCCACGGCGTCGGCCTGGCCCTGGTCCACGGTTTGATCCAGTTAACCGCCCGCTTTCCCGTGAACCGGCTGCTCGATTTTCTGCGACACTATTATCCGATCCCGTTCTTTATTGCGTTTTACAGCGAAACCGAGTTGCTGAACCAGTTGTTCATCCAGGGCTATCTGGATGTTCACTTCCTGCGATTGGAACAATGGTTGTTCGGCTTGCAACCCGGACTTGAGTTCATGGTGCGGTTTCCATCGCCGTGGCTGGCGGAGCTTCTGTATGCGGCATATTTCTCGTTTTACATCATGATAGCGGGCGTGGGGCTGGCTTTACTCCTGCGTGACCGCCGCCAGTTCGCGCATTTCATCTCCGTCATTTCGTTCATGCTCTACGTTTGTTACATAACCTACATCTTCCTGCCGGTGGTGGGGCCACGGATTGTGGATCTCAATCTGCCGGAGATTTACCTCCCGCCCGATGCCCTGCCAGCCACGAATTATGACGTGCCCGAGTCGGTTCAACAGACGGTTTTTTTCCGAATCATGGGCTGGTTTTATGATCACTTCGAGTCCGCGGGCGCGGCTTTTCCCAGCAGCCATGTGGCGGTGGCAATCGGCACTGTCTATTTTTCATTTCTGTATCTTCGCCGCATCCGCCACATCCATTTGTTGGCGGCCATCCTCTTGTGCGTATCGACTGTTTACGGCCGTTATCACTACGTGGTGGATGTGGCGGCTGGCATCGTGACGGCGGCCGTGCTGATTCCTCTGGGCAACTGGCTCTATTTCAAATATGCCAACCGGGATCGCGTGCTCCCAGTGGAGGCGGAAACACAATGAAGTGGCGAAGGATCGTGCCCTGCCCCGGACTGACGGCCGCGGTTGCGTTTCCTCTGCGGACCGCGACTCGAATCAGACCGCGCGCTCGTAAATGCGGTAGGTCTTGTAAACCCGCCCGCCGAACGGTTTGAGCAAGCGTCGCATCATGACGTTGTCCTCCAGCACCCATGAGGCTTCCGCGGTTTTGAACCCCAGACGCAGGCTCGTCATCAGACCCTCCGCCAGCATCACGGCCTCGACGCCGCGGTTGCGGTACGCCTCTTTGACGCCGAGCGTGACCACGCGGCAACTGGCGGGAACTTTGCGGCCCAACGCGTACGGCACCAGACCGAA
>JANOHH010000680.1:0-1706 GCA_031406395.1 Verrucomicrobiota bacterium
GATCAGTTCGGTCGGAAAGCATACCCAAGTAGTAGTTGTAGGCGACCTGCGCAGTGTAGAGGTGCGTGGTCGTGGTGACGGCGCTCACCCGGACATCATCATGATTGGCGAAATCCGCGACACAGAAACCGCCGAGATCGCCCTTGAAGCCGCACTCACCGGCCATCAGGTGTTGAGCACGATGCACTGTAACGACGCCGCCGGGGCCATCGCGCGCCTTGATGACATGGGCGTTGCGCCGTTTTTGATTTCCTCCTCCGTCATTCTTTCCTGCGCGCAACGCCTCATGCGCCGCATCTGCCCGCACTGCAAGGAACCGGTGACTTACCCCCAGAAGATGTATGAGGATTTGAACATTGACGTCAGCCTGTTCGATGGCATCACCCTTTATCGGGGTCGCGGTTGCGAGCGCTGCAAGAATTCCGGTTACGCCGGCCGGCTCGCCATTATTGAGGCCATGACCGCGAGCGATGAAATCCGCAAACTCATCATTTCGCGGACGAATTCCCGCGAGCTCAGCAAGGTCGCTATCAGTCAGGGGATGCGAACGCTCCGCATGGCCGCGCTTGACCGCGCTCGCGACGGCGTTTCCACGTTGGAACAAGTTCTCCTGCTCACTTCCGGGCATTGATGCTTGGGGAAGTGGCTGGGAACTCGGTGCCCCGCGCAAGTCTCGATATTCCTCCTCCTCGAGGAGCAACGCTGAAGCTACAACTTGCCGCGCTACATCACCATGCCGCCATCCACCGTCAATACCTGCCCGGTCACATAGCGCCCTGACGTAGCCGCCAGGTACAACGCCGCGTTTGCGATGTCCTCGGCCTGGCCAAAGTAACCGAGGGGAATTTGTTTCAACGCTTCCGCCCGTATTTCCGCCTTCAATTCCGAGGTCATGTCCGTCTCCGTAAAACCGGGGGCAATGGCATTCACGGTGACGCCGCGCGCGGCAAACTCGCGTGCCGCCGATTGCGTGAAACCGATCAACCCCGCCTTGCTCGCCGCATAATTACACTGACCCGCATTGCCGACCAGCCCCACCACCGACGCGATATTGATGATGCGACCCGCGCGCTGCTTGAGCATTGCCCGGTTGAATGCCTTGGTCACGAGGAACGCGCCCTTGAGGTTCGTATCCAATACCGTATCCCAATCTGCGTCGCTCATGCGCATGAGCAAACCGTCGCGCGTGACGCCGGCGTTGTTCACCAGGATGTCCACGCGCCCGCACTCGGTGAGAATCTTTGCGGCGGCAGCGGTGACGGCTGCCGAATCCGCCACATCCACGGCGTACGCCCACGCTTGGCGACCCAGCACTCGGACTTCTGCCGCGACCTTCTCCGAGTTCGCCGCTGTGCGCGACACGCAGACCACATCCGCGCCTTCGGCGGCAAATTTTAAGGCAATGGCGCGACCGATGCCACGGCCTGCGCCGGTAACGACGGCAATTTGATGCTCAAGTTGTTTCATGCGCGGAAATGTTTAGCTATGATAAACCCGAAAGGACATGAAAATCTCCGTGTCGACCGAGCCGGCAACCCTGCCCTTATCCGCGACGAGTTTCCGTCGACGGGCGGAAGTAGAGCATGCGATCTGGACGATCGAGGACTCGGCTGCGACGCGTAAAACGTTCAGGCCTGTCGCCCGCAGGTTAACGCGACTCCAAGCCATGCCCGGGCAATGGTCCGGCACCGTGAGTAATCCATGCG
>JANOHH010001168.1:0-13497 GCA_031406395.1 Verrucomicrobiota bacterium
CAAGCTGAAGGCGACGCCCGACGGCGACGGCACGCTCCTCGATCGCTCGATGATCGTCTACGGCAGCGCGCTGGCCGACGGCAACGCGCATCAGCACAACAATCTGCCCACCGTGCTCGCGGCTCCGGGAAAACACCGCGCCTTGCCTCACCCGACTTTTAATCGCACCCGTCACTGGCGGCGCCCGCGACAATTGAAGCGGATGCAATTGACATGACATTCGCATCTCTTCCATCCTTTGCAGCAGCATGCAAAAACCGAACCGGTCTTGGCGTTGCGTGAGAACCAGCCGATGTGCGAATCCGACTGTACCGCACCGCTCGCACCCCACGGGCGCGAATTGGACGCGTCGGATTAATAATTTCGGCTGACGCATTGAATACACTGACACGAACCGCCGCCCGGCAAAATCCCTAAGTCACCGCCAAATTCATCGCGCATGTCTTTAAACTTCAAACTCAACCGCACCCAATGGCTCATTTGCGCCATCGCCGCCATCGGCTTCGCGTTCGACATTTACGAGCTGCTCATGCTGCCGCTCATCATCAAGCCGGCCATCGCCGCGCTGAGCGCGCCGCTGATTGAAGCATTGGTGCAAAGCGGAACCCCCGCCGCCGATGCCGCGGCGCTCTGGACGCCGGGCGGCAAAATGTACGTGCAATGGGCGCGCACGCTCTTCTTTGTCCCCGCCCTCGCGGGCGGCGTGTTCGGTTTGCTCGGCGGTTACCTCACCGACCGGCTCGGTCGCCGGCGTGTGCTCACCTTCAGCATTTTACTGTATGCCTTCTCCGCGTTCGCCGCCGGCTATGCCACGTCGCTGACGCAATTGCTGGTGTTTCGTTGCCTCGTGTTTATCGGTGTGTGCGTGGAATTCGTCGCCGCCGTCGCGTGGCTGGCGGAATTGTTCCCGGACCGCGATCAACGCGAGAAAGTGCTGGGCTATACGCAGGCATTCTCGTCGTTCGGTGGATTGCTCGTCGGCGCGATGAACGTGCTCGCCGCCAAGATCGCGCTCGATCTGCCGGCGATTCACGGCAGCCACGAGGCCTGGCGTTATACGCTCATCTCCGGCGTCATCCCGGCGATACCGCTGATTCTCATCCGTCCGTTCCTGCCCGAATCGCCGGAGTGGGAACGCAAACGCGTGGCGGGTCAACTCCAGCGACCCAGCATCGCCGCGTTGTGCAGTCCGGAATTGTGGCGGACCACCGTATTGACCACGCTCGTATTTGCGGCGAGTTACGGCATTGCGTTTGGCGCCATCCAGCAGCTCCCGCAAATCCTCGGCGCGCAGCGCGTCGGCACGCCGCAGGAAGCCGGCCATGCCGCGATGATCGCGACCGCCAAAGCCGCCGTGGGCCAAGCCGTCACCGCCGCCAAGGCAGCCGACCAGCCCGAATTGCCCGCCGGCAAGAAGCGGCAAATTGCGAGCAACGCCTCCGACGCCGCTGTCGCCAAGGTGAGCCTCTGGCAGGAAGTGGGCGGGCTGGTGGGACGCTTCGTCTTCGCCATGATCGCTGTGCAAATTATCAGCCGCCGTCGGCTATTGCGTGTGTTTCAGCTCCCGGCGCTCATCTTCGTGCCTCTCTTTTTCTGGTGGATTTCCACCAGCCTCGGCAACGCCGACTCACTGATATGGATAAAGGTCGGCATTTTCATCGCCGGTTTTCTGACGATTGCACAATTCAGTTTCTGGGGTAATTACATTCCGCTCGTGTTCCCGCTGCACCTGCGCGGCACCGGCGAAAGTTTTGCCGCGAACATCGGTGGGCGCGTCCTCGGCACAGCGGCGGCGTGGATCACGCTCACACTTTCGGCTGCCACCCCGCCCAGCCCGGCAAAGATCGCCGTCGTGGGCGCGTGCGTGGCCGGCGCGTATGTACTCCTCGGCGCCATCTTGACGCAGTGGTTGCCCGAGCCGAAAGAACAGCTTGAGCCGTGAACACAATCACGTAAAACTGAAACTAGCGACAATGGTCCGTAAACCCCGCAATTCAAAAGCGCAGCACGCGAATGGACGGCAACCCATCCAACTCTGGCATCCCGACGTGCCCGGTCCGCTTTGGAACGGGACACGGCGCGTGCGGCGCACGCAGATTGCATCTTATTGCCGGGTGCTGGCCCGCGAGTTTCATCCGCGGAAAATCATTTTATTTGGTTCTTATGCCCATGGAAGGCCAACCAAGGACTCGGATGTAGACCTGGTTGTCATCATGTCGTTTCGAGGTTCTGACACCAACAAGGTAGTAGAGATGCAGTTGCGGGTGGGGGCCCCCTTTCCCATGGATATGCTCCTGTGGAAACCGGCCCGCGAGAAACGAACGGATTACTTTACGCGCGAAATTCTGACCCAGGGCGAGATCATGTATGAAGGCTGATACTCGTGAATGGGTGCGCTTTGCCGAGGAGGACTTTGACGTTGCGAATGCCTTGATGCGCCGCCGTACGAAAACGGCGGCGAATTCCATCGGCTTCCACTGTCAGCAATGTGTCGAGAAATACCTGAAGGCACGCTTGGAAGAAGCGGGCTTAGCGGTTCCCAAGGTGCATAGTTTGAGCGCGCTCCTCGGACTGCTCCTGCCCATCGAGCCGCTGTGGGCTTCTTTCAATCCCACCCTGCTGTTGCTGAACAATTACGCCGTGAAATTTCGTTATCCTGGGCACGTCGCCACGCGCGCCGATGCTCTAGCAGCCTTGAAGGCTTGCCGTTCCGTCCGCGTTGAAGTCCGCGTAAGCCTCGGTTTGCCTAAAAAATGAACCTACCCACAAACCGTATGCCCATCCTCGAATCCGACATCCAATCCTCCCAAGCCCAACTCGACGCCCACACCCGCGAGATCATAGCGTGGCATTTCTCGCCGGAAACCGGTTGCCCCTACTGGCTTGACTGGGCCAAGAAAAACTTTGACCCCCGCCAGGGAGTGAAGTCCTTTGCCGATCTCATCGCCAAGTTCCCGCACTTCCAGGACGAATCGTTGCGTGACATGCAACCCGAAGTCTGGGTGCCGGCGCAATTCAAGGGCAAGCCGTTCAACATTTTTGAAACCGGCGGTACCACCGGCATGCCCAAGCAACGCATCGGCTGGAACGATTACAAGGTGGATTACTCCGAGTTCAGCGAGAAAATTTCCGACGAACATTTCCCGCGCAACAATTACTGGCTGATGATGGGCCCGACCGGCCCACGCCGCCTGCGCCTAGCCATCGAGCACCTCGCCAACGTGCGCGGCAGCTCGTGCTACTTCATCGACCTCGACCCGCGCTTCGTGAAGAAGGTCATCTCGAACAAGCAATTCGAAGTCGCCCGCGCCTACATGGATCACGTCGTGGATCAGGCGGTGACCATTCTCAAAAACCGCAAAGTCTCGGGCCTGTTCACCACGCCGAAACTCCTCGAAGCGCTCGCGGAGAAAATTGATCTCTACGAAGCCGGGATCCGCGGTGTATTCTGCGGCGGCACGACCATGGCCCCGCAATACGTGCGCTTCATCGTCGAGGAAGTGCTCGAAGGTCGCATCGGATTTTATCCCACCTACGGCAACACGCTCATGGGTCTGGCGGCGAGCGTGCCGTTGCGACCGGAGGATAAATTCTCCATCACCTACTACGCCCCGCAACCCCGCGCCGTGCTCCGCGTCGTGAACCCGAAACAAACTGACCAACTCGTCGCCCACGACGAATGGGGTCGCGTGGAACTCACGACGTTGACGAAGGAATTCTTCATGCCGCGCTTCCTCGAACGCGACGAAGCCATCCGCCGCGCCCCGCGTGCACCTTACGCCTGGGACGGCGTGGCTGAGGTGCGTCCGTTCGGTGCGATGGAGAAGAACATCGTCGAAGGGGTGTATTGAGAGTCGGCGAATTTATCCCGGCAAAGGATTTACTCGCGGGCGGGCTTGAGGCAGATTCTCCGCACTGTGAACGCGCCAACCTTGGCTGAAAAGCTCGGCACCACATCGCAACTATCGTCGCTTTTGCGAAAAGCGCGGCGATTGGGGTTGGATGCCGCTGGCTTGGAGCGGCTCGCGATTCAGCGCGGCTGTGACTACTATCACGAGGGCGCGTCGTTGCCGCCGCCGCCAATCAGTCTGGGGCAGTTTTCCAACGAAGAACTGGCGCTGGCATTGTTGAACCCGGCACTGCGGTATCATCCCCAGACATTACGGCTGGGTGCGGCCATGCTGGGTGCGGAGGGAAACGATCCGGAACGGCTGGCGTACCGGGCCAAAATGGAACGCGCCGAAGCGGTCGTTCGTTATGTGGCTGAGGCCGGGAAACGGTTTGAACCGCAAAATGATTTCTGGCAACGCTTACTGGCCCTCCTTCCGGCGAGTGCCGCCCCCGATTCATCAGTGGTTCCCCATCCCACCCGCTTTGTGGCCATGACCGGTATCACCCGACGCGGGGTGGAAACCGTGACCCAGTGGATTCGTCCCCGCGCCCTGTCACCCCAACATGGATAACGCATCGCTGATTCTTCAGACGTTGGACGGGCATCTGGATCACTCCGTGCGGTTGGTGTTGTATGGCCGGGCCGCGCTACAACTGGGTTTCGAAAATCCACCGCAAGGCGTTGCCCAATCGAAGGATGTGGACTGCATCATTCCCGTGACGGACTTGGACGCCCTAAATGTTGACGAAGGTTTTTGGGATGCCCAAGAGGCGACCAATGTTGAACTTCGCCCACTAGGGCTGTACATCACGCACCTCTTCCGGGATGACCAGATTTTTTTGCGCCAAAGTTGGCAACAGTTCGTCGTGCCGATCACCAAAACACCGCTCCGCAATTTGCGCCTGTTTCGTCCTGCCGCGCTTGATTTGGTGCTGACCAAAATGATGCGCGGCAACGATCCGCAAGACATGGCGGACGCGGAATTCTTGATCCGCCATGACCGCATCACCGAACCGCAACTGCTCGAAGCTTTCACGCAGATGAAGCCGATTGAGTTGGTTGAATTGCTCGATGCGTTTACCAAGGCAAGGCCGATAGTCCTCAAAGTTGCGCGCGCAGTTGGTTTACATTAAACCAACTGAGCAACTTCCCGCTAACTCGACATTCTCCTCGCGCTCGTTAGATTCCCGACATGTCTGAGACCGAAGTGCTGCCCGACATCGAGCGCGGGGAGAAGGCTGGTGCGAAATCTGGTCTCGCGCCGGCTTGGCTCGTGATTTGTTGGAATGATCCGGTCAACCTCATGACCTATGTCACGCACGTGTTCCAGAAGGTGTTCGGCTGGAACCGGCAGAAGGCCGAGGTTCACATGCTGCAGGTCCATCGGCAGGGGAAGAGTCTGCTGGCGCGTACGACGATGGAACAAGCCGAACATTACGTTCACGAACTTCAGAAATACACTCTGCACGCCACCATGGAGCGCGAGCCGTGAAACTGCTTCGCGCCGACCCGACTGGCCACATCTTTCATCTCGTTCGCCGCGAGCGGCAACTGCTGCTCGAAACCATCAGCCTCTATCCGCTGGTCCCTGCGGCGCACCATCGGCTGAGCCAGAGCCAAATCGCCGGACAATCCGAAGAAAACCAGCACTTGCTCGAAGACGCCCTCGCTGAACAACGACAGGAAAACCTCCGGCAGGTTTTGGCGATGTTGAAAGACCCGCGGCGCTTTCGCGAAATAAAGTCCGGCTTTGAACTCACGCTCACCCCGCCCCAGATCGAATGGCTGCTGCAGGTGCTCAATGATGTGCGCGTGGGCTGTTGGCTGGCGCTCGGCGAACCGGAGCCAGATCAAGAACCCGAGATCACCGAGCAGAACGCGAAGTATCACTTCGCACTACAGGTTAGCGGAATGTTTCAATCCGGGCTGCTGGCGGCGCTGGGCGTGAGCGAATTGCCGCAGTGGGGCAGCTGATTGAAAGCTGCACCCGATGCCCACGATACTCGACCAACGCTTGCGGTTTCCCGATCCGCGCACGGCGAATGGCGAGGGACTGGTGGCCATCGGCGGCGACTTGACCGCGCCACGGCTACGGCTCGCGTATCGCAGTGGCATTTTTCCTTGGACGGTGAATCCCATCACCTGGTGGTCGCCCGACCCGCGCGGGGTTTTTGAGCTGGAGCGCTTCCATGTTCCGCGCAGCCTGGCGAAGTTTCTCCGCCAGCAGCCGTTTGAAATCACCCGTGACCGCGGGTTTCGGCAGGTGATGCAAGCGTGCGCCGCACCGGCGGCGAGACGTGGGGAAACCTGGGTGACGCCCGAGTTCATCGCAGCCTACTCGACGCTGCACGAGCAAGGCGACGCCCACAGCGTCGAATGTTGGCGCGGGAGCGAACTGGTTGGCGGGATCTACGGCGTGAGCTTCGGCGGTTTTTTCGCCGGCGAATCCATGTTCCACCGCGCCCCGAATGCCTCGAAGGTGGCGCTCCATCATCTGGTCGAGCATTTGCGGGCACGCGGCTTCGCACTGTTCGACATTCAGATGCTCACGCCCGCCACCCGCCAGCTCGGCGCCGCAGAGATTCCACGCGAGGAATACCTGAACCGGCTCCAGTTGGCGGTGCAAATGGACGGCACGTTTAGTTGATCCCGCGATGCGGCGGCGCTTGGGTTGGGCGCCGAACAACCCAACGCGGTTGATAATACCTTGACCAATACCGCCGGGGCTTTCATTTTGCGCAGGTGTTCCTGAAAAACGCGATCACGTTCCTGCTTATTAGTTCGGTGGTTTATGGTTTTGCCACCGAACCCGAACGTTCGGCCATCCAAATCCTGACTTATCGCCAGGAGCCCGACTGGTCGGCGCCGTGGCGGTTCGATGCCGTGCAACGTGCGGGCGGCTCGGGTTTCGTCATCAAGGGCAAGCGCATCATGACCAATGCGCACGTGGTAAGCTGGAGCCGCCAGGTCACTGTGCGGAAATATCAGGACGCCAAACCCTATCTCGCGACCGTCGAATTCGTCGGGCACGATTGTGACCTCGCCATTTTGACGGTGGCGGACGAAAGTTTTTTTGATGAACTGCCGGCCCTCGAATTCGGGGAGATGCCCAAGGTGCGTTCGACCGTGGTAACCTACGGTTATCCGGCGGGCGGCGAGGAAATTTCCTATACTCGCGGCGTCGTGTCGCGCATCGAGATGAGCGGTTACGCGCACATCGGCAATCGCCGGTTGTTGAGTGTCCAGACCGACGCGGCGATCAATCCCGGCAACAGCGGCGGACCGGTGATCCAGGACGACCGCGTGGTGGGTGTGGCCTTTCAGGGCATCGCCGGTCTGGAGAACACGGGGTTTTTCATCCCGCCGCCCGTAATCGAACGTTTCCTCAAGGACATCGAGGACAAACATTACGACGGCGTGCCGCTGGCGGGGGTGAATTTCGTGCCGCTGCAAAATCCGGCTTACCGTTCCCGGCTTCAATTACCGGACAACAACCTGGGAGTACGCGTGGACTATCTGCGCCCGAATTCAAGCGCCAGCAACGTACTGCAACCGGACGATGTCGTGTTGCAGATCGGCGAGTTTCCCGTGGCTAGCGACGGAACGATTTTGTTTGAAAGCAACCGCGTGTTCTGTGCACTGGGTTTCCAATTGGGGCAGAGTGGCGACGATGTGCCGGTCAAAATCTGGCGCGCCGGCTCGGCGCAGACCGTCAACCTGAAGGTGGCGGCCTCGACCGCCGACCAGCCCGAAGGCAACCAATTCGACGTGAAGCCGCGTTACTTCGTTTTTGGCGGGCTGGTATTCACGCCGCTTTCGCGGGATTACCTGGGCGCCGCCACGCGCGAAAGCTCCGAGGCTTCCGGCACGGATCTGACTTATGAATTGTTCTACCGCTCGCGCGAAGAACCCAAGTTGGTGCGCGAAGAACCCGTCGTCCTGAGCAGTGTTCTCCCCGACGCCGCCAACGCGAATTTCCGCGTGCGCAGCCGGGTGCTCGTGGATCGCATCAACGGCATCCGCATTGAAAAGATCGGCGACGTCATCCGCGCCTTCGAGACCAGCACGAACACCTACGACGTGATCGAGTTCATCAAGAGCCGCGAGTTCGAATGTCTCGATCATGCGGAAGCGCTGCGCGCCAACGATAAAATCCTCAAGACCTACGGCGTCCCCCGCGACCGGCAGTTATGAAATACTTCCATTTGATCCTGACCCTGGTTTGGACGGCAATGTTGCCCGCGTTGGCCGCGGAAGACCCAAACGCCGCTGCGACCGTCTGGGAAAAGTCGGTCGTCAAAGTCGAAGTCTCGCGGAACCTTTACGATTACTACCAGCCGTGGAACCGCCGCAACGACCGCTCGGCCAAATTTGGGCTGGTCGTTGGCGAGCGCCAGATTCTGACCACCGCGCAAGACCTGTCGGACCGCACCTTGGTTCGCCTGCAAAGAGGCGGACGCGGCAAGTGGACCAACGCCAAGGTCGAATGGATTGACTACCACGCCAACCTGGCGCTGCTCACGACCGAGGACGCCGCATTTTGGACCGGACTCCAGTCGGGGAACCTTTCCGGTAAAGCTCCCGCCGAGGGTGATAAGCTGCAAATCATCCGCTGGCGCGAAGGCAAACTCGAAAACCGGCAGGCCGAGTTCACCCAGTTTGCCGTGCGCCAGAGCGAGCTGGGCAGCATCAGTCATGTGCAGTTGGAATTGAGCTCGGAAATCCAGGGCGGGGGGCTCGGGGAGCCGGTCGTCGCCAATTCCCATGTCGTCGGTATCGTAAGCTCCCAAAAAGGACGCACGTGCAAGGTTATCCCTGCATCATTCATCCGCACGATTCTGGCCGCGCGCGCGGCGGGCAATCAGCGCGGGTTGGGTTACTTCCATTTCTACTGGCAACGGGCGGAGAACCCCGCTTCGCTCGCACACCTGAAGCTACCCGGTGAACCGCGAGGCGTTTTGGTTATCAATGTCCCGGAGCGTCCCGACGACGGCGAGCAGGTGCTCCAACCCCACGACATCATCTTGCAAATAGATGGCTTCGACGTTGACATGCAGGGCGATTATACCGATCCGGATTACGGATCGCTCATGCTCGAAAATCTTTCCGCGCGCGGCAAGTGGGCCGGCGACGATGTAAAAATGAAAATCTGGCGGGATGGCAAACCGCTCGACGTCACCTATTGCCTGCCCAAATACGAATTTGCGCACTCGCTCGTGCCGGCCGGGGTTTTCGATCAGCCGCCGGATTACCTCATCGTGGGCGGGTTGGTGTTTCAACCGTTGACGGTTCCTTATCTGCAGCGCTGGGGCGCTGAATGGGAACGCCGGGCGCCGTTCCGCTTCACATATTACACCGGCGATGAGGCCACCCGGGAACAGCCTGGCATCGTGATCCTTTCGCAAGTGCTGCCCGACGCCTTCAACCTCGGCTATCAGGAACAACGCGGTTTCGCCGTGGACAAAGTCAACGGCCGGCGCGTGACCAGCTTGAGCGAATTACGTGACGCCTTGAAGCAACCGAAGGACAATTTTCACGTTATCGACTTTTTGCCTAACGAATCGCTCCAGCGCATCGTCCTTGCCGCCGGTGACGCCGAACGCGAAGCCACGCAACGTGTTCTCGAACGCTTCGGCATCAAGGAAGCAATCCAGATCACGCCCAAAACCGCCGCACGAAAATAGCGCCCGCTCGGAGCCGTCGCCCCCAAAAACCTTCTGTAAAACCGCTTGGTATCTTGCCCCGCTAGGTTACACTGTGGCCATTACGCATACTTCCTGTTCGCCGGCAACTCCGCCGCCGCGCGGGTGGCAGGCGGAAACAAAAACATTAACCAGAAAAGGTAAATAATATGAAACTCATGAAAGCATTGGTGGCGGCCCTTTGTGTCAGCGCCTTATTGATCGTCCCAGCGTTCGCCGCCGAAAAAACCTGTTGCGAAAAAGCCAAAGCCGATGGCAAGGACTGCACCCACCCCTGCTGCGTAAAAGCTCATAAGGACGGGAAGTCCTGCGAAAAATGCAATCCTAACAAGGAAGACCTCAAGGGCGAAAAGACCTGCTGTGAAAAGGCAAAAGCCGAAGGCAAAGACTGCGCCCACAAGTGCTGCGTCGCAGCCAAGAAAGACGGCAAGGTCTGCGAAAAATGCAATCCGAAGAAGAAATCGGCCGGCAACAAGCCGGCCAGCCAAAACAAATAAGCTGCCTCCAAGTTTTCTCGCCCAGGCGCCCAGAATTTTTTCTGGTCGCCTTTTTTGTGGAAATTTCAAGGTCCCGCTTGCCAAGTTGCTGACGCCGGATAATCTTGAGGCGCAACCCGCCACCAAGCCCGGCGGATTTGCCAAATTTCCTTCCGCGCGGAAGGAGCGGGTGCTGGGTTGAAAACGTGTGTCGCCCAGCATCCGCTTGTTTTTGCGCCCGCCGCTTTTGACTTGGGCCTTACCCGGCAACTTGGTCTAATGACGCATGTCTTTCCCGCGGCGAGCCGTCATTGATGTCGGCACGAATTCGGTCAAACTGCTCGTGGCGGAAATTGCCGGCCACGAGGTGCGGCCGCTTTGCGAAGACAGCCACCAGACCCGTCTGGGTCAGGGGTTCTACGAAACCCACCGGTTGCAACCCGAAGCCATTGCCAACACCGCCCACGCCGTCGCCCGTTTCGCCGAGGACGCGCGCCAGTTCACAGCGGACTCTGTCCGGGTCATCGCGACCAGCGCGGCGCGCGACGCCGTGAATCCGCACGAACTCCGCGCCGCCATCGAAAGCGCCGCCGGCTTGAAAGTGGAAATCATCTCGGGCGAACAGGAAGCGGACTGGGCGTTCCGGGGCGTGACCACCGATCCCGCCCTGGCCACGCGACCGCTGTTGTTGCTCGATGTGGGTGGTGGCAGCACGGAATTCATCCTCGGCCAGGGCGAGCAGCGGCACTTTTGCCAAAGCTTCCGGCTCGGCACGGTTCGGCTGCTCGAAACGATTCCGCCCGATGATCCGCCGACGGCCTCCGGTCTGGCAGAAACGCGGCGATGGCTTCAGGACTTCATTGACACCAAAATCCGACCCGCGCTGCAGCCCGCCCTCAAGCGCGAGACGGAGCTTAACGCGGCGCTGTCCCCGGTGATCCTCGTTGGCACTGGCGGCACGACCAGTATCCTGGCGCGCATGGAGGCACGCATGGAGAGTTTCGAGCGCGAGCGCATCGAGGCTACGCGCCTGAGCCTTGACCGTGTCCGCTGGCACAACGAAAACCTGTGGCGGTTGCCGCTGGCCCGGAGGCAGGAAATCGTGGGGCTGCCCCCCAAGCGTGCGGATGTGATCCTGGCGGGTGCTGCCATCTATGAAAAGGTGATGGCCAACTTCGGCTTTTCGGAATTACGGGTGAGCACCCGCGGCCTCCGGTTCGCCGCCATCATGGATTCAATGGAAACAAACCGTTTTTTGCGTTGACCGGACGGGGTGAAGCCGGTTAGGGTGCGCGTCCTTGTTTTAGCCAGAGTTTTAGCCGAAAAAATATATGATTGGGACGATTCGTAAACACTCGAAGTGGATGTGGTGGGTCATCATCGTGGCGATCATCATCACGTTCGTGTATTGGGGTTCGGCCATAAACGGAGGCGGTGGGGGGTCGCGCGGCGGGCGCGGCAACTTTGGTGTGATCAACGGCGAGACCATCAGTCAGGGCAGTTTTTTTGATGCGCAACGCGAAGTGATGCTGTCCCACTTTTTCGCCACCGGTGAATGGCCGGACGGCGGCCGCAAAAATCCAAACTTCGACCTGGAACGGGAGATTTACTTTCGTCTGCTCCTGATCCAGAAACAAAATGAGCTTGGCATCGTGGTTGGCGACGAAGCAGTGGCCAAGACCGCCGCCGAGCGCATGCGGGCGCTGAATCGAGGCAACCCGGTGCCGCTGGATGCCTTCGTGAAAAACGTGCTCGCCCCGAAAAATCTCACCTTGGAAGATTTCCAACGGTTTGTCCGTCACGATGTGGGCGTCCAGCAAATGATTGCCGTCACCAGCTTGGGGGGCAATCTGGTGACGCCGCAGGAAATCCGGTCGTTCTACGAGCGTGAGCACCAGGAACTTTCCGCGCAGGTTGTATTTTTCCCGGCCACGAACTATCTCGCGGGCATCCCGGTAACCCCCGGGGCGCTTTCCAATTACTTTGACCTGCAGTCCGCCCAATATCGTTTGCCGGAACGCGTGCAGGTCAACTATGTCAAATTTGCCGCGTCCAATTTCCTGACCGAGGCGCGCGCGCTAATGGGGCAAGTTACGAACCTCGAGGCCAGAATCGAGGCCGAGTATCAGCAACGGGGCAGCAATTATTTTTCCGATGCCAAGTCGCCCGCTGAGGCCAAGGAGAAAATACGGGAGATGGCACTCAACGATGCGGCGCTTACCAGCGCTCGCAAGCAAGCCCTCACTTTGGCCTCTGAATTGTTCGATCAGAAGCCCGTCGCGCCGGATACGCTGGTTGCGTTTGCCAAGGCAAAAGGTTTGACCCCACTGGTCAGTCCGCCGTTCGACCGCGAAGAACCGCCGGCTGGCTTTGAGGTGCGCGCCGATTTTTTGCGGGCCGCCTTCGCTCTTTCGGCAGATGAACCCTACAGCCAGCCACTGGTGGGCAACGACGCCGTCTATCTGATCTCGTTGCACAAGAAGCTGCCGAGTGAGATTCCCACCTTTGAAAGTCTCCGCAACCGGGTCACTCAAGATTACCGTTTTCGCGAGGCCGTCATGGCCGCGCGTCAGGCGGGGCTGAGTTTCTACACCACGGCAAGCAACGCCCTCGCCGCCGGCAAGGCTTTCGCTGGCGTGTGTAGCGAAGCCAACGTGCGCCCCGTGCTCCCCCCTCCGTTTTCCATCAGCAGCCGCACCATCGGGGGAATTGAGGGGCGCGTGAGCCTGCCTCAGTTCAAGCAAGCCGCGTTCAGCACCCCGCCGGGCCAGGTCAGCAACTTCAACCCGACCAGCGACGGTGGGTTCCTCGTCTTTGTGCAGGCAAAGTTGCCCTTGGACGAAGTGCGCATGAAAGCCGACCTGACGGAGTTCACCCGCGCCGTGCGTCAGACGCGCAAAGGCGAGGCGTTTAACGAATGGTTTCGCCGCGAAGCCGAGAAGGGTTTCAAGGACGTGCCGTACTTCCACCAACAACAATCGCAATTGACCGGCGCGCCGAAGAAGTGACTCCTTTGCTGCTTGATCGCAGACCTGATCCCGATCTCCGGGGCTCGGTCGGGATATCATGATTAAGGTAAAGGCAACCACTCAAAAGTTACGGAAAACTTGCGACTGCCGGGGCAATCGCTCACCGTGCCAAGCTTAAGAGCCTTGCCGTGAGCGCTACCATCAAGCTTTCCTCACCCAACACCCGCGAGTTCTGGGAAATTCCGGTTGTTTTCGAAGATGCTCACCTGCTCGCACTCGACAAACCCGCTGGTCTGCTTACCGCGCCCGATCGCAACGACCCCGCACGACCCAATTTGATGCGCCTGTTGCACGACGCCATCGCCGCCGGAAAATCCTGGGTCACCGAACGTGGTTTGACGTATCTCAACCACGCTCATCGGCTCGACGCGGAGACTAGCGGGGTCATCCTGCTCGCC
>JANOHH010000735.1:0-8306 GCA_031406395.1 Verrucomicrobiota bacterium
TGAACCAGATCCAGGTGATCGGCACGCACAACTCCTATCATCTGCGCGGCCATGACTCGCTGCTGGCGCTGATCGCCCAAGTGAAGCCCAGCGCGCGGCAGGAATTGGACTACGATCACCGGCCGTTGCCCGAGCAATTGGCGCAGTTGGGCATTCGCCAGATTGAACTGGACTGCTATGCCGATCCGGATGGTGGACGTTATGCCCGGCCTCTGGGTCGGGAGCGCGTGGTGCAGGCCGGACTGCCGCCCGTGCCGGAGCTGGATCCGGCGGGGCAGTTGCGTCAACCCGGCATCAAGGTAATGCATGTGCCGGACATTGATTATGCCAGTTCGGCGCTGACGCTGGTGGACGCCTTGCGCCAGGTGCGGGAATGGTCCGTGAAGCATCCGCGCCATGTGCCAGTGTTCATCATGCTGGAACTGAAGGAAGAGTCGCTGGGGTCGGGCTTCACCCAGCCCGCACCGTTCGACCAGGCGCAGTTGGCGAATCTGGAAAAGGAAATTCTCTCGGTCTTTCCGCGCGAGTCCATCCTGACGCCGGACGACGTGCGGGGCCGGGCGGCCACCTTGCCGGATGCGTTGCGGCAAACGGGCTGGCCGTTGCTGGATGCGGTGCGGGGTCGTGTGATGTTCGGCATGGATAACGAGGGTGCGGTGCGTGATCGCTATCTGGATGGGCATCCGGCGCTGGAAGGGCGACTGGTGTTTGTGAGCGTGCCCGCCACGAACCCGGCCGCCGCCTGGATGAAGCGCAATGATCCGGTCGCCGACTTCGACCAAATCCAGGAGTTGGTGCGGAGTGGGTTTCTGGTGCGGACGAGGGCAGACGCGGATACCGCCGAGGCCCGAACGAACGATCCCCGGAAACGCGACCGGGCGCTGGCGAGCGGGGCGCAATTTGTCAGCACCGACTATCCGGCGCCGGACCTGCGCTTTTCGTTCTATTCCGTGCGGTTGCCCGGCGGCGTCATCGCGCGCCCTAATCCGGTGAACGGCCCGGCGGAGGATCGGAACCGTAAATTGGAATGATAATGAGCCAGCGCATCGGTACCGGAGAAGTGGTTATCCGCTATTTTTAAGAAGCATAAATGGTGACCGGCAAATCTTGTTGGTCGTGCCCGAACACCTGTGCCCCGGGAACAATGTGTGTTTAACGCTCACCCTCATCCCGGCGTGGACTCGCTCGCCCCGCTTGCTCGGCCCTACGGGCATTCAGCTCTGCCGAATTCCTTTCGCGGCTTCCCAAGCCGCTCAAGTCTCCCCCGGGAGAAGGAGAATCATTCGCCGGCTTCCGCGAAAAGCTGTGGCTGGGTTGGTCCAGCGATCACTGGGCAATCAGCTGACGGACAATGGCTGTTCCCTCTCCGTGGGGAGAGGGTCAGGGTGAGGGGGGTCGTAATACAATCTTCCGATGCGCCCAGTCTTCCCAAAATAATGGCAACTACGGCGGAAGTCGCGAACAGTTTTATTTGTGAAATCATTTGCCAGTGGCGACTGTCTGCGGCTAACTCCCGGCCATGACTTTCCTGCCCATCGTTGAACGCGAGCTGCGCGTGGCGGCGCGCAAGCGGGCGACGTTCTGGCTGCGCGTGGTGGCGGCGCTCGTGGCGCTGATCATCGGCGGCAGTGTCATGGTGCTCACGCTCATGCCGTTTGGCGGGCGGACGCTGATGGGTGGGCCGATCTTCTCGACGCTGACGTGGCTCAGTCTGGCGGGGGCGTTGAGCGCGGGCCTGTTCTTCACGTCGGATTGTTTGAGCGAAGAGAAGCGCGACGGCACGCTCGGCTTCCTGTTTCTGACCGACCTGCGCGGTTACGACGTGGTGCTGGGCAAACTGCTCGCCACGTCGCTGCGTTGCGTGTTCGCGCTGCTCGCCATCTTTCCGGTGCTGGCGATCGCGCTGTTGTTAGGGGGCGTGGCGGGGGGGCAATTCTGGCGAACGCTGCTGGCGCTGTGTCACGCGCTGTTCTTTTCGCTCGCCGTGGGCATGTTCGTCTCCGCGCTCAGCCGGCATTCGCAGAAGGCGCTCGCGGGGACCTTGCTGTTGTTGATTCTACTGGTGGGACTGGGGCCGTTTGTGGACGGATTGAACCAATTTGCCGGCGGATCCTACCGGCCGGTGTTGAGTTTGGTGAGTCCGGGGTACGTGTTCATGGCGGCGAACAATTCTCCGGCGTTTTGGCCGGCGTTCCTGGTCAGTCAGGGGGTCGCATGGACGCTGCTGGCGCTGGCGTCGGGGCTGCTTCCCCGAACGTGGCAGGAACGGCCGGAGCGAACGTCGGCCAAGGTGCTGGGCCGGCGCTATTCGTGGCGCTACGGCGGGGTCAAACGCCGCGCGCGGCTCCGCGAAAAATTGCTCGCGATAAACCCCGTGCTGTGGTTGGCGGCACGCGAACGCGGCCAGGCGTTTGACCTCTGGTGCGTGGCGCTGCTGTCGCTGGGTTTTTTCTTCGCCTTGGTTGTCACCCGGGCGTCGGACGGCTGGTGGCAGGGCTGGAGTTTCATCAACAACGGCCTTTGGTACGGGCTTTATCTCTGGGCGGCCGCGAAGGCCTGCCAGTTCTTCGCGGAAGCGCGGCGCAACGGGATGATTGAACTGTTGCTGGCGGCACCGCTGTCTTCGCAGGAAACCGTGCAAGGGCCGTGGTCGGCGCTTGTGCGAATGTTCGCCGTGCCGATGCTGCTGCTGCTCGGAATGCAATTTGTGGCCAGCCTGCTTTCCCGTGGCGCCGGTCGGGGTTTGTTCGGCACGGGCGGCGAATTAGGGTGGGGGCTGATCGTCTTCCTGGCGGTCATCGGTGTCGTGGGCACGTTGGCCAATTTGGTGGCCCTGGGTTGGTTTGGACTCTGGATGGGGCTGGTGTCGAGAAACGCCCGGATGGCCACGCTCAAGACGATCGTGTTCGTCGAAGTGCTCCCTTGGCTCGCGATCGCTTTGATTACCGGACTGGGTATTCCGCTGATGATGTTTTCGAGTTCATGGCTGAACAAAAGCAGCGCTCCTTCCCAAACCGTCATGAGTGTCTGGTTGCCGGTTATGGTCACGGCGCTGCCGGCGGGGCTGGCTCTGGTCAAGAACGTCCTTTTCTGGCAGCTGGCCCGGCGCAAACTCACCCGAGGTTACCGCGATCTCGCCGTGCGCGCCGTCATTCCCGTTCACGCAGGCGGCGGGCTGCCGGTGATGCCAAGCAAACCATGACCCTGTTGCCCATCGTCGAACGAGAACTCCGCGTGGCGGCGCGCAAGCCGGGCACTTTTTGGTGGCGGTTGCTGGTGGCGTCCGGGGTCATCGTCGTGGTGGCGTGGATTCTTCTCGCGTGGCAGAACCAATCGCAGCGTCAGGTGGGGACGATGATCTTCGGTGCCTTGACCGGGGGGCTGATGTTTTACTGTTTGTTCGCCGGGGTGCGCGGCACGGCGGATTGTTTGAGCGAAGAAAAGCGCGAGGGCACGCTGGGCCTGTTGTTCCTGAAGGACCTCCGAGGCTACGACGTGGTCTTCGGCAAGCTGGTGGCGAATTCGTTGACGGCGTTTTACGGTGTGCTGGCCGTGTTGCCGGTCATGGCTATTCCGCTGCTGCTGGGCGGTGTGACCGTGGGCGAATTCGGGCGCGTGGCGCTGGTGCTCGTGAACACGCTGTTCTTTTCGTTGAGCGCGGGAATGTTGGTGTCGGCGCTGTGCCAGAACCAGCGCGCGGCCATCGGACTGACGATGCTGCTTATTTTATTCTTCACGGTGGGCTTGCCGCTGCTAGGCGGCTGGGTGGCGTGGAAGCTGAAGTGGACTGGCCCCTACCCATTCGCGTTCCTCTTCTCGAGCCCGGTCTTCTCTTATTTCTCGGCTTTCGACAAAATGAGTCTGTTCGGCGCGGCGCCAGGCGTTGCTGGCTTTTATTGGTCGGTGGGTGCTGTGCATGGGTTGGGGTGGGCTTTTCTGGCGCTGGCGAGCGGGATCGTGCCCCGTTCGTGGCAGGACAAAGCGGTGAGCGCAGGCGGTTGGCGCGGGCGGATAAGCGTCGGACTGGAGGGTGACGCGGCCACGCGCCAGGAGTTTCGGACGCGGTTGCTCGACCGGAATGCTTTCCTCTGGCTCGCGTCCCGTCCGCGTTGGCGCGTCGTGTGGGCCTGGGGACTGTTGGCGCTGGCGGCGGGGGCGTGGGGTATTGGGCTTTACTACGTGGGACGTGACTGGCTCAACCCCGGCATCTACGGCGCGACGGCAGTTTTCTTGAGCCTGACCATGAAAGTCTGGATCGGTTCGGAGGCGGGCCGGCGGTTGATCGAAGAGCGTCGGAGCGGTGCGTTGGAGTTGCTGCTCTCGACGCCGCTCTCGGTGCGGGAAATCTTGTGCGGTCAACGACTCGCGTTACAACGGCAGTTCCTCTGGCCCGTGCTGGTCCTGCTGGGCGCGTGCGGGCTGATGATCTTCGTGGGGGGGAATAGTACTGAATTCAACGGCGGTGACCGGCCCTACTGGTATTGGACTTGGGCGGCTGGACTGGTGATGTTCGGAGCGGATGTGGTGGCGCTCTATTGGCTGGGCATGTGGACCGGTTTAGCCGTGAAGAATTCCAAGCAGGCCTTCGGTGCGGCCATAGTGCCGGTGCTGGGTCTGCCGTGGATTGCCATTGCGGTCGTGGTGACGGTGATCAACCTGCTGCCGCGGGAGCTTCGGCAGATGTTTGATTGGGATGGTTGGCCCTTCTTGATGTGGTTTGGGTTCGGTATACTGGCGGATGTCGGCATTGGATTGTGGGCGCGGCACAAACTGCTGACCGAATTTCGCGTCATGGCCACGCAACGCTACCAGCCCAAGCCGTCGTGGTGGCGGCGGTTGCTCCCGAAAACCGGGGCGTGAGAACCATGCTGAGCGGTGGACTCAGGGTGTCAATCGTCCACTGCTCTCGCTGGGCGTTTCCGGAGGCCATGCACGTTGTTAAACTTGGCCTGAATGAGGGGCAGGTCCTGCTCCAAATTGCCGTTCGGATGGAACAAGGGCATGAGCCGGATCACATGTTCCCGGTAGTCGAAGCCCACGGGCAGGATCGGCACGCCCGCCTTTGCGGCGATCAAGTAAAAGCCGGATTTCCATTGGCTCACACCTTTGCGTGTCCCTTCCGGCGTGAGGGCCAGCATGAGGGTGGGGGCCGCATTGAAAGCGCGGACGCATTCGCCCACCACCCCATGACTGGCGCCGCGATTGACGGGGATGCCACCGAGCCACCGGAGGCATCGTTTGAACGGGAAACGAAACATGGAGTGCTTGGCCAGCCATGACACCCGCAATTCAACTGCAAAGACCACCGCCACCACCAGCGCGAAATCCCAGTTCGACGTATGGGGTGCTACGATGACGACGTACTTAGGATCGGCCGGGAAAGTGCCCTCGATCCGCCAGCCGGTTAGCCGCAGGCACGCCCGCCCGAGGGCCCGCCACATCCAGCCACGAGGGTGACGAAAAGCGGCCGGCGCAAATTGATACTGCCCCGGGTACCGCAAATCATGCTGCGCTCGACAAACGTGATTGGTATTCGCTTCGGATGTTCTTTGGGCGGAAGCTTCGGTCTCGTTGCTGTGGCGGCTCACGTCCCACATGATGTGCCTTCCCAGGCTGGCTCACAAGTGCGGCTTCGGCGGTGCGGAAAATATCGGACGTGAGCATTTGTTGGGTGGTGGTCGCCTGAGGGCTTCACTCTCCTTCAGTGGAGCGGCGGGCGTTGAATTCCTGCCGAATCCCGTCGTCCTCGTCGAGCACACGAAATTTCCACCCCTCGCATTGCTTGCCGTGTCGGAACCAGGTGTCCGTCTTGACTGCGGCGTTCAAGAACGCCGCGGATTGATCGAGTGTCACCTCGTACTTGCACATGCCGTGATTGTAGCTCGCCGCACCAACACTATATTGGGGATCGGGGGCGTTCCCGACATTGCCCACCGGCATGGTGCCAATCGTGATTGGGGCGGCGGCGTTGCCCAATCCAATTCCCCACGCAACCAATGCCAGGGCCAAATATTCGCGCGAGAGTTTAATTGGGTTTTCTAGATTGGTTGGTTTATCTGATACGGTTCAATCACGGTTTCGGTTTTCCGTGGATAGGTATTATTACCGTCATTCAATTGACGCGCTGACAAACGAAGTTAAGCCACCCCATGCCCCCTCCCGCGCTCTGGAATGCGCAGTCCGCCGATGCGATTGTTGAACCGCTTGCTCCTTCGCGAATGTCGCAACTTCCATTGCCGGCTCAAACGTCTTGCCGCACACGGCACAATGTTGCGCCCACGCTTTCAAACGTCTCCGGTCTTGGACCCTGCCAAGGATATCCAGGATCCGTCTTGGCCATCTTGTCGCCCCATTCGCTGGCGCTGCTCATGGCTGATGCCTTGTCATTGAACCCCTTGAATTGTTGCCCATGTAATGCTTCTTGCTGAGTCAACTTGAAAGTAAGGATTTCCTGACTTGACGCAGGGCCGAACCCGAGGCCAGACTTTGAGCATGGTTTTTACGGTTTTGGCTTTTTTAGCAGTCGTCAGAATCTGTTAGAGTATTATTAGAAGTTCGCACGCATGCCGACAAAGCCATGGGCTGGAAAGCACTGGTGATTAATGGTTCTGGAGAGGTGGCCGAGTGGCTGAAGGCGCTGGTTTGCTAAACCGGTATACGGGTTAAACCGTATCGGGGGTTCGAATCCCCCCTTCTCCGCCATTTTCATTAAATGGTTGTAAACAAAGGTCGAATTCGATTTTCGTTCGCTTTCAAGCAGTGTGGGTAAGCATGACCGCAAGAATAGAAGCGTCCATAGCGGCGCTGCTGAGCGCCTGTTTGGGAAAACTTCTGCGCGCTCAATCCATTCAAATTTCATCCCCCACGGGCTAAACGACTGGCTGGTGCCAGTTGTGTTCGGCACAAGGATTAAGAGGCTGGCGCGAGTTGGTGTCACGAGATTGACGCCGGGCTGTCACCGGATTGTCACTGGATCCCGGAGCTGCGTTGTGGTTTGCTCGTCGCGTGGTCACTGCTGACAATGTCCAAGCACCGCTCCGTGAAGATCAACTTCACAACTGGAAGTTGCTTGAGCAATTCCAGCGTCACCTCGCGCCCCGCCTTGCCACTGCCGGAGCGTCCGCTGCGGCGGATCATCAACTGACCACCAGCGAATATCTGTCACTCCAACTTTTTGCCCTGCTCAATCCCGCGCTCAAAAGTGCCCGCAGCCTCTGCGTCGCCAGTCGCTTCCAGCGCGTGCAACAGGAGGTCTGCCGTCACCCCGTCAAGCTGACCAGCTTTTCGGAAATGCAGCATGTCTGCGACCCCGAACTGCTCGCCGGACTGTTGCGTGATCTCTCCACCCAAGCGCTGCCCACCTTTGGCGACGCGGGGGTGCGCCAGAAAGTCGGCGAACTCATCGCCACCGACGGCACGCTCCTGCCCGCCTTGCCCCGCATGGCCTGGGCGCTCTGGCAGAATCCCCAGAACCGCGCAGGCAAACTGCATTTAGAATTTTCCGTCTGGCGACAAGTCCCCGCTGAATTCACCGTCACCCCCGCCAACACCTGCGAACGGCTCATCTGGAAAACCAAGCTCCGCAAAGGCGTCTGCTACGTCAACGACCGCAACTACAGCCACGACTATCGCCTCATCCAAGCCGTGCAAGCCAGCGGGGCCAGCTTCGTCCTGCGCCTGCACAACAACGCGGTGATGGAAAAACTTGCGCCCGCCCGTGCGTTGACCGCCACCGACATGCAAGCCGGCGTGGTCGAAGATGTGCGCGTCCGGCTCGGTGGCAAACCCGACGGCCCCGTGGGCCGACTCGTACGCGTCGAGTCCGGTGGGCACGTCTTCCTGTTGTTCACCGACCGGGATGATTTGGAAGCCGAGTTGGTGGCGTTGATCTATCGTTACCGCTGGCAGATCGAACTCTTTTTCAAATGGATCAAGTGCATCCTGGGCTGTCGCCACTGGCTGGCTGAATCGCCCGCAGGCATGACGATCCAAATCTACAGCGCACTCATCGCCTCGGTGCTGCTCGTGTTGTGGACCGGACGCAAGCCCACCCAACGCCAATGGGAGGCCCTGCAACTTTACTGGATGGGCTGGGTCACGCTGGAAGAACTGACCGAGATGTTGACGCCAAAGAAAAAATCCGCCTGATCCCGCAGGGAGCCTTGACGCCCGTCCTCGCGCCGGGCGCAGCCATGCCCACACGCGGCCTTCATTTCACCCATCACCCACCCCGCCACTTTCCGCGCTCCCCGTTCCCACCCCCTCCCCGCTCGCCCAAGCCCAAAGCAATTTCTCATCCGATCACA
>JANOHH010000755.1:0-2236 GCA_031406395.1 Verrucomicrobiota bacterium
CCGAAAGTGGAAAAGCTGGTGTCGCGCGTGCCGTCGGCATAGAGGCGGGCCACACGGGTGAGACTAAAAGCAGCGTAGGTTAGAAAGTCGCCGGCAATCACAACGCTGCTGTCGGGTTGAACTGCAATGGCGTAAACTGAATCGTTCGCCCCTGGGGAGGAGGCAAAACTCGCGTCTAACGTCCCGTTGGTGCTCACCCGGGCCATATGGCCTCGAGCCGTGGAGTTGAATGTTGTAAAGTCTCCGCCGACAAGAATCTTGCCGTCGGTCTGGATTTGCAAGCAACGAACCTGATCGTTGGCGCCAGTCAAACCGTTCAGGAATGTGGTGTCCAGCGAGCCATCGGAGTTTAGTCGCGCGATCCGGTTTCGCGCCGTGCCGTTGACCGTGGTAAACGCGCCACCGATGAGAATCTTTCCATTCGCCTGAATCACTATGGCATTCACCGCCCCGTTGGGAACCGAACTGAACGCCGCGTCCGTGGTGCCATCCGCGTTCAACCGGGCATTCCAACTTGGAAAATTGACGCCCGCAAAGCTCCCGCCAATAAGGACTTTGTTGTCACTTTGCACGGCCAGGGCCAGCACCGACACGTTAATGGTGTTGGTGGGAACAAAAGTACCGTCCACGCTGGCGTTGGAATTTAATCGGGCAACCCTGGTTCGAACGGTTCCGTTCACCGAAGTAAAATCGCCGCCAATGACGATGCGGTTGTCTGTTTGCACGGCCAGACAATGAATGATGCCATTCACGCCGCTGACACTGTTGAAAAAAGTCGAATCCAACGCTCCGTCGGCGAACAAACGGGCCAGGTGAGAACGCGCGCTGGAACCATTGACCGCAGTAAAAACACCGCCGACTAACAACTTTCCATCGGGTTGCAAAGCCAGCGCATTCACCGCTCCGCCGCTGACGGTCGGAGCGTAGGTTTGGTCCCACCCACCGGGACCAGCAAGAGCGTAACTAGCAACCACTAGAAGCGGCAGGGTGAACAACACCGATTTCAGCCGAGCGGTTTTGCGGTTTTTGGTTTTCATAGTTCCACCGAGATAGTTAGTCGGCCTCGTTATGAAGCAAGCCTATTCGCAGTTCCAACCGCCAAATTGGCAGGTGCGGATTGCCAATTCATTGCGCGTCGTTCACACTGCGCGCCGATGAGCAAAGCGTTTTACATCACCACTTCCATTTTTTACGTCAACGGCCAGCCGCACCTCGGTCACGCCTACGAAATGGTCATCGTCGACGTCATCGCCCGCGCCCGGCGCAGTCTCGGGCAGGAAGTTTTTTTCCTCACCGGGCTCGATGAACACGGCCAGAAGGTACAACAAGCGGCCCTGGCGGACAACAAAACGCCCCAGGCTTATTGCGACGAACTTGCCGTCGACTGGTTGGCGTTCGCCGAAAAACTCGGGCTTTCGAACAACGATTTTGTCCGCACCACGCAACCGCGACACCAGGCAGTCGTTTGCGCGATGCTCAGCAAACTTCATGACCAGAGCGACCTCTACAAGGCCGAGTATCGAGGCTGGTATTCGTGGCGGCAGGAGACCTTCCTCACGGACAAGGACCGCCTGCCCGATGGTTCCTGGGATTCGATCTACGGCGAAGTGGTCGAACTCGTGGAACACAATTGGTATTTCAAGATGAGTCAGCATCAGGAATGGCTCATCGATTACCTCGAGGCGAATCCGGCGTTCGTGCAACCGGATTCCCGGCGCAATGAAGTGCTCGGCTTCCTAAAATCCGTAAAGCTCGAGGACCTGTGCATCAGCCGCCCCAAAGCGCGGTTGAGCTGGGGCGTTCCCCTGCCCTTCGATCCAGAGTACGTGAACTACGTGTGGTTCGATGCGCTCACGAATTACTTCAGCGTGCCGGCCGCGCTCGGCGATCCGACTGCCGTCGCGCCTTTGGGAAAATATTATCCGGCGGCGGTGGTCCCACAGCCACCGCAACTCTGGCCCGCGGACATTCACGTCATCGGGAAAGACATCGTAAAGTTTCACGCGGTGTATTGGCCGATTATGCTCAAGGCAGTCGGCGCGCCGTTACCCAAGCAAGTGTTGGTTCACGGCTGGTGGCAAAAGGACGGCGCGAAGATCAGCAAGAGCACCGGCAACATCGTGGACCCCGTCGCCGTCATCAACGAATGGGGCTTGGACGCGTTTCGCTTTTACGTCGTCCGCGAACTTGCCATCGGCCCGGACGGCAACTGGACCGACGCCGGATTCAAGTCCCG